>JAQUMZ010000164.1 GCA_028717865.1 Elusimicrobiota bacterium
TACCGTCTCGACTGCTCGCCCGCCATGCTCGTCCAGCACGCCCTGCCGGTCCTCTTCGCCGGCAAGCCGCCCGCCCTGGTCGTCTGCGGGATCAATTACGGGGAAAACGTCGGCACCAGCGTCACCCCCTCGGGGACGGTGGGCGCCGCGCTGGAGGCGGCCCGCTTCGGCCTGCCGGCCTTGGCGGTGTCGAGGCAGACGGCCCTGGGCCAGTACTTCAAATACGGGGAGCTGGACTGGTCGGCCGCCGCGCATTTCACCCGCCTCTTCGCGGCCAAGCTCCTGGAGGGCCGCCTGCCCGGCGACGCGGACGTGCTCAACGTCAACGTCCCCGACTCGGCGCGCCTCGACACCCCCTGGCGCCTGACCCGGGTGTCGCGGCAGGCCTATTTCTGGCTGGATCCCGCCTCACCCTCGCCGGCCGCGCGCCTGGGCGAGGGCGTGCTGCGCATAGACGTGGACGCCGCCACCCTCGAGCCCGATTCCGACATCCAGGCGTTGTCGCGCGACCGCGTCGTCTCCGTGACGCCGCTCAGCCTCGACCTGACCGCGCGCGCGGACCGCCGCCTGCTCAGCGAACGCCTGCTTCCATAAGAGTCGCGGCCCGCGGCGGGCGTGACGCGCCCGCAACAGTAAAATTACCCGGCCGCAATGGGCTCCGCGCCCGGCGCGTGATATTCTGGCCCCCGGCATGCGGGGGGAGCCATGATGAATCGCCTATGCGCAGGCGGCCGGACGGCGTTGGTAGCGGCCCTGCTGATCCAGATTCCGAGCGTCGGACGCGCCGTATGCGCGTCCAGCGCGACCGCCGCGGCCGGCTCCGCGTCGATCCAAAGCGCGGTCGACGCGGCCGGCCCGATATTGGCCGCCGGAGACCATTGCGTGACGGTGGAGGCGGGCACCTACGCCGAATCGGTCTCCATCGGGGGCATAGACGTCAACGGATTCCGGATCATCGTAAGCGCCGCCCCGGGCGCCGCGGCGACCGTCAGGCCTCCCGCGGCCGCGGCCGCGGGGTTTTTCATCGCCAACGCCAACGTGAGCCTCAACGGCCTGCGCATCGAGGCTTCCGCCCCTTCCCAATACGCGCTGCTGCTGAGCGCGGCCTCCGGCTGCGCCTTCTCCGACGTCGCCGCGAGCAACTCGGCGGGCACGGCGGTCTACCTGGACGGCGCGTCGAACAACTCCTTCACGGCCTGCGCGCTTGCGGGCGGCGGAACCGGCCTGGACGGGGCGGCCGGCGGCCACGCCCTGCGCGTGCGGGCGGGCTCCGGCAACGTCTTCGCGCGCAGCGTCCTGACGGGCGGCGTCGGAGGCTTGGGCGCCGACGGCGGCGCGGGGGCGCGGCTGGAGGCCGTCAGCGACCGCAACGCCTTCAGCCTGAGCACGCTCCGGGGCGGCACGGCCGGCAAGCGCCCCTCGGGCGCCAATAATTTCGGCGGGCACGGCCTCTACATCGGCGGCGGGTCGAACAATTCGGCGGACTCGTGCTTCCTGATAGGAGGACTGGGCGGGCGCTGCGCGGGCGGGGGCGGCAGCAGCGGCGGACATGGGCTGTTCGTGGACGGCGGGGCGTCCAATGCCGTCGCGCGCAGCACCGTGACGGGAGGCGACGGCGGCTACGGCGGCGCGGTGTTCGGCGGGCCGGGCGGGTACGGAGCGCAGCTGTCCGGAGGCTCCGGCGCGAGGATTTCCGACAGCGCCTTGGCCGGAGGCGCCGGCGGGGACGGCCCGGTCGGCGGCCTGGGCGGAGACGGCCTGGCGGACTCGGGCAGCGCGCTGACGCTGGAGCGCGGCCGGCTCCAAGGCGGGCGCGGCGGCGCCGGGGAATTCTTCACCCGGTCCGGAGGCCGCGGCCTGGCCTTGGTGGGCGGCGGGTCGAACCTGGTTTCCGACAGCGGCATGGCGGGAGGCGCCGGCGGCCGGGGCCTGAGCACCGCCGCCGCCGGGGGCTACGGGGGGCACGGACTGCTTGTCAGCTCCAGCCGCGACAACAGCCTGAGCCGCTGCGCGATGACCGCGGGGGCGGGCGGCATCGGGGGCGGCAGCCTGGGCCCCGGCGCCCCCGGAGCCGCGATAAACCTCGACAGCGACCCGCTGAGCCTGTCCGCGGCCGCGCTGCGCGCCTCGGCGGAGAACTCCACGGGAATACAATTCTCAGGCGGCCGGCAGTCGTGGAGCTTCACGGGGGTGGATTTCCCGGATGCCAACGTCGCGATCAGCGTCGACGCCTCCCGGCTCGACCCCGGGGCCGCCGTGAGCATGGTCGACGCGACCGGCTCGCGCGCGGGGCCCGCCTATGAACGGGATCCCTACGGGGTCGTGGATTGGATCAACCCGTCGGCGCCTCCCGGCCGGCCGGGCCGGCCCGTCGGGACCGCGGCGGCGTGGTCCATAGACTGGACTTGGTCCGCCGCGGCCTACGCCGCGTCGTACAAGGTATACAACGCCTCGAATCTCGCGCCGCTGGGCACCGTGACGGAGCCGGCCTACCGGCAGTTCGGGCTCTCCAGCGGCACCGTCTACGGCGTGGTGGTCCAGGCCTTCAACAGCCACGGTTCGAGTCCGCTTTCGGAGTCCGGGACGGCGCGGACCCAGGCCGCGCCGGGGCAGTCGTCCGGCGATCCGCCGGACACGGTCGACGGCATCCGGATATTCCCCAACCCCCTGCGTCCCGCGCTGGGCCAGACCGCCATGCGATTCCAAAACCTGCCGGCCGGGGCGCGCCTGAGAATATACGCGCTCTCCGGGGAGTTGGTCCGCGATCTTTCCGCCGAAGCCGGAGGCACGGCGGTCTGGGACGGGACCGACAAAGCCGGGAACCGGGCGGCCAGCGGGGTCTACTTCATATACGCCCAGGGCAACGGCACCAAGAAGACCGTCCGGGCGGCGGTGCAAAGATGAACGCCCGGCGCGCGGCCTTTCTGCTGCTGCTGCTGCCCGGCCTGGGCCGGGGGGCTTTCGAGGCCTCGGATCGGGGTACGAGCTCCGCGGCCTTCCTCAAGCTCCCGGCCGGCGCTCGGGCCGCGGCCATGGGGGACGCCTATACGGCCGTGGCCGACGACGCCGCGGCCTTGTATTGGAATCCGGCGGCGCTCACGCGACTGGAGCGGCGCTCGGCGACCTTCATGCACGCGGTCTACCTCGACTCGAGCTACTACGATTACGCGGCCTACGGCCAGAGGCTCGGGCCGGCGGGCGTCCTGGGGGCCGGCGTGCAGCATCTCAGCGCGGGCTCCATCCCGGAGACGGACGCGGCCAACGCGGACCTCGGCAGCTTCACGCCGCGCGACCTGGCGGCCGCGGCCGGCTACGGACTGGCCTTCGACCGGCTGGCCCTGGGCCTGGCGGTCAAATACGTCCGCTCCGAGATTGTCGGCTCGGCGCAGACCGTCGCCGCGGACGTGGGGATACTGAGCCCGCCCTTGCGGGAGGGTCGCCTGCGGCTGGCCGCAACGGCGTCCAATCTGGGCGGGCGCCTGAAGTTCGAGTCGCAGAGCGAGAGCCTGCCCCAGGTCATGCGGCTGGGCGGGGCCTACCGTCTGCGCGAGGGCTGGCTCGCGGCCGCGGACATCGGCCTGCCGCGCGACGACGCTCCCTTCATCGCGGCGGGCACCGAGTACGCCCTGGCTCCGGCCCGGGGCTGGCGCCTGGCCGGCCGGGCGGGCTTCAATTCGCGGACCCTGGACGACGTCGAGGGCCTCAACGCGGTCGCTTTCGGCGCCGGGATCGGCTTCAACGCCCTGGCGGTCGACTACTCCGTCTCGCCCATGGGCGGCCTCGGCCCGGCGCACCGGATTTCCCTCACGTTGAATTTTTAATGGGGACGTTCCTTGCTTTATTTGCCTTCTCCCGGTTCCGATAAGGGAGAGTTCGGACCTTTCCGTAAAGCGAGCGCTCGATGCGGCGGTTCCCTCCGGCTGTTGTCCCGAAGCCGGAAATTCCTAGAATAGATCCGTGGACGCGGTTATCGAGACCCGGGGCCTGACCAAGCGCTTCGGCGAGCTCGCGGCGGTGGACGGCATCGATCTCTCCGTGCGCGAGGGCGAGGTCCTGGCCCTGCTCGGGCCCAACGGCGCGGGCAAGACCACCTTCATCAGCATGCTCTGCACGCTGCTCAAGCCCACGTCCGGCTCGGCCTTCGTCGCCGGGCACGACGTGGTGCGCGACGAGCTCGGCGTGCGCAAGAACATCGGCATCGTCTTCCAGGAGCCCAGCGTCGACGACCTGCTCACGGGCGAGGAGAACCTTTACCTGCACTCGATGCTCTACGGCGTGGCGCGGCGCGAGATCGCGCCGCGCATGGAGCGCATGCTGGACCTCGTGGGGCTGCGGGCGCGCGCGGGCGACCTGGTGCGCGCCTATTCCGGGGGCATGCGGCGCCGGCTCGAGATCGCCCGCGGCCTCATCCATGAGCCCCGCATCCTGTTTCTCGACGAGCCCACCCTGGGCCTCGATCCGGCCAGCCGCCAGGCCGTCTGGGGCCACATCCGCGATTTGCGGCGGCGCAAGCCGACCACGATCATACTGACCACCCACTACCTGGAGGAGGCCGACAGCCTGTCGGACCGGGTGGCCATCATCGACCGGGGCCGCATACGCGAGCTGGGAACTCCGGAGGAGCTCAAGCGCAAGGTCGGCGGTGACATCGTCCGGTTCAAGGGCGGCCCCCGCCCCGAGGACTTCGCGGGCCTGGATTTCGTGCATGAGGCGGTTTGGGAGGACGGCGCGCTGCGGCTGACGGTCAGCGACGCGCCGCGCCATCTCAAGGAACTGCTCGGGCGCTGTCCCGTCGTGGACGAGGTGGAGGTCCGGCGGGTGAGCCTTGACGACGTCTTCCTGAAGTTCACCGGGCGGGCCATGGCGGAGGAAGAGGGGCAGGACACTATTTTCGAGCGCATCGCGCTGGCGCGGAGCCGGAAATGAGGCTCTGGAGCGTAGATCTCAACGCCGTCTACGCCCTGCTGCTGCGGGAGGTCAAGATCTACGTCCGCGAGAAGGAACGCATCGTGGCGGTGCTGGTCTCGCCCCTGCTTTTTCTGTTCGTCATGGGCCGCGGCCTCTCGGGCCGCAGCCCGGTCGCGGGTTACGACTACCAGCAATTCATATTCCCCGGCATCCTGTGCATGGTGCTGCTCTTCACCGCGGTGACCTACGGGCTCTACATCATCTGGGACAAGCGGCTGGACTTCCTCAAGGAGGTCCTGGCCGCCCCTATTTCCCGGACGACCCTGTTCCTGGGCAAGTCGCTCGGCGGCACCGCAGGCGCCGCCGCCGAGGGCGCCCTGCTGCTGGCCGTGGGCGCGGCCTTCGTGCTGCCCATCGGGCCCGCGCGGGCGGCCGGGGCGCTGGGACTTTGCGCCTTGATCGCGTTTTTGATGGCCAATATCGGCCTGACGCTGGGCGCGCGCATGAGGAGCATGGAAGGCTTCGGCCTGGCCATGAGCTTCCTGACCTGGCCGATGTTCTTGTTCGGGGGCGCGCTCTTCGATTTGTCGGGCGCGGGGCGGTGGCTGCGGCTGGCGGCTTGCGCCGATCCCTTCACCTATTGCGTGGACCTCATGCGCTGGATACTGCTGGGTTGGGGGGTGTTTTCGCCGGCCCTGGACCTGGCCGCCGTTCTGGCTTTCTGCCTGGCCACCGCGGTCTTGGGCGTATACGCTTTCGGGGGCCTCCAGCAGAGCCGTTAGTCTCCGAGGCGGCGCTCGATGGGCTCCGGCCTCCTTTCGAGCGGGGCGTCCCGGATCCAGGCCTTGAGGTCCACGAACTCGTAGCCGGCGCGGCGGGCCTCCCGGACCAGGCGCTCGAGCGCGCAGGGCCGCCCTCCGTCGCGGGCGGTGTTCTCCAATTGGAAGGGGTGGAAGAAGAAGGAGCCCCAGACGTCGCGCAGGACGCGGTTGCGTCGGAGCACCCGGATCATGTCGTCGATCGCGACGGTCTTGAGCACCTGCCGGGTCAGGTAAGGCTGGACGTTGCCTACGTCTTCCGGGATGAGTCGCTGGCCGTAGACGTCGCCGTAAATCTCGTAGGGGAAGAACTGCCCGTTGGGCGCCAGTTCCGGCGCGCATTCCACGCTCAGGTCGGCCAGATAGCGCAGGCGCCCGGCGCGGCCGGCCAGGCCGGAGCGTTCGAGGGTCAGGGCCTCGGGCAGGCGTTGGGCTTGATGAACCCGGACGAACGGGAAATAGATCGCGCGGCCCATGTTCCAATTGAAGACCTGCCCGAATATCTCGTAATCCAGGGGCGAAGCCTGGTAATGGGGCGCGATCCACGCCGATGGCTTGACGCGGACCTGGTCGAGAAGCTCCCAGCCTTCCTCCAGGCGATTCAATACGAAGCGCACGCCGTCCCACGGCATCGGGC
>JAQUMZ010000165.1 GCA_028717865.1 Elusimicrobiota bacterium
AGAGCAGCAAGGCCAGCTTCTCTCCGTCGGGGCGCAGGTCCCGCAGCAGGGCCAGGTGCGCCGGCATCCAGCCGGCGAAGAGCACGCCGAAAAGGGTGAAGGCCAGGCGCTCCAGGGAGCGCGCCGCGCCGAACATCTCGCGCAAGGCCAGCCCCGCCACCGCCGCGGCCAGCACCGCGTCGGAAGGACCGCCCACGGCCAGGCTCAAGCTCAGCAGCGCGCCCCATAGCAGGCCGTTCCAGCGCTGCACCGGCCGGCCGCCCGCGGCCAGGATCAGGCCGTACTCATAGATGCATAAGGCGCAGACCATGACGATGAAGGCGCGCCAGGCCAAGCCGCCGGAGTGGATCAAATAGAGCAGCAGCGGCACGCCCGCGACCGCGGTCAAAATCCTCGGCAGCAGCATCAGGCCTCGCCCTCGCCCGCGGCGGCCCCGCCGAACCGGCGCTCCCGCCGCTGATATTCGAGCAAGGCCCGCGCGAGCTCCTCGCGTCCGAAGTCCGGCCAGAGCACCGGCGTGACGTAGAGCTCGGCGTAGGCCGACTGCCAGAGCAGGAAATTCGAAAGACGCATCTCGCCCGAGGTGCGGATGACCAGGTCCGGGTCGGGCAGGCCCGCGGTGTAGAGCTCGGCGGAGATGTCGGCCTCGGTCACGCCCGCGCGGCCGCGGGCCAGCAGGGCGTTGACGGCGTCGACGAGCTCCTGGCGCGCGCCGTAGTTCAAGGCCAGGGTCAGGCGCAGCCCGGTGTTGCCGGAAAGCTTGTCGATGGAGCGCCGCAGCTGCGCGCGCACTTTTTGGGGCAGGCCGTCGAGGCGTCCGACGGCGCCCAGCCGCACGTTGTGCTTGTCGAGCTCGAGCACCTCCCGGCGCAGGGCGAAGGCGAGCAGGCCCATCAGGCCGGAGACCTCGGCGGCGGGACGCCGCCAGTTCTCGGTGGAAAAGGAGTAGAGCGTAAGATTCGGGATGCCGAGCTCGGAGCAGGCCGACACGATCGCGCGCACCGCCTCGGCGCCGGCCTTGTGGCCGGCCAGCCGGGGCAGGCGGTGCGCGCGCGCCCAGCGTCCGTTGCCGTCCATGATGACGGCCACGTGCCGGGGCAGGCGCGCGCGGTCGAGTCCGGCCGGGGCGCAGTCCTTCTGGGCCTGGGAGTTTTGCAAGGACGCCGGCTCAGACCGTGGTGATTTCCTTCTCTTTGGCGGCCACGGCCTCGTCTATGCGCCGCGACCAGGCGTCCACGGCCTTCTGGACCTTGCCTTCCAGGACCTCGAGCTCGTCCTCGCTGAGCTCCTTGGCCTTCTGGGCCCGCTTGAGCTTCTCCAGGGCGTCATGGCGGTCCGTGCGCAGCCCCACCTTGGATTCCTCGCCCAGCCGCTTGACCACCTTGACCAGCTCCCGGCGCCGCTCCTCGTTCATGGCCGGCATGTTCAGACGGATCATCTTGCCGTCGTTGACCGGTGTGGCGCCCAGGTCGGCCTTGGACATGGCCTTCTCGATCTCCTTGAGCGCGCTCAGGTCCCAGGGCCGGATCTCCAGGGTGCGCGCCTCGGGAACCGAGATCGCGGCCACCTGCTTGAGCGGCACCAGCTGGCCGTAGTACTCGACCTTGACGTTCTCGAGCAGCATGGGGTTGGCCCGGCCGGTGCGCAGGACCCCGAAGTCGCGGCCCAGACGCGCCAGGCGCTCCTTCATGGCCTCCTCCATCTTGGAGATTACGGCGTTGACGGCTTCGGTGATCGGCATAGTCACTCCGTGATCAAGGTTCCGACTTTACCGCCCCGGGCCGCCCGATAGATATTGCCCGGCACGGACAGGGCGAAAACCGCGATCGGCATGCGGTTCTCCATGCACAGCGTCAGGGCCGTGGCGTCCATCACCCGCAGGCGGCGCCGGATGGCCTCCATGAACGTAACGCGCGAGAGCTTCCGGGCCTTGGGGTTCTGCTTGGGGTCGTCGGTGTAAACCCCGTCGACCTGGGTGGCCTTGGGCAGGACCTCGGCCTCGATCTCGACCGCGCGCAGGGCCGCGGCGGTGTCGGTCGTGAAATACGGATTGCCCGTGCCGCCCGCGAAGATCACCACCCGCCCCTTCTCCAGGTGGCGCACCGCGCGGCGGCGGATGTAGCTCTCGGCGAGCTTGGATATCTCGATGGCGGTCTGCACCCGGGTCTGCACGCCGAGGTCCTCCAGGGCGTCCTGCAGGGCCAAGGCGTTTATCACGGTGGCCAGCATTCCCATGTAGTCGGCCGTCACCCGGCCGATGGCCTCGCCCCGCAGGGCTCCGCGCCAGATGTTGCCGGCGCCCACCACCACGCCCATCTGCACGCCGGCCCCGGCGGCGCGCTTGATCTCCGAGGACACCGCCCGCAGGGCCGCGGAGTCGATGCCCCGGCCCGCGCTGCCCCCCAGGGACTCGCCCGAGAGCTTGAGCAGAACCCGGCGGAACTTGGGCGCCGTCATTCTCCGAGCGTGTAGCGGGCGAAACGCGCGACCTGGAGCTCGCCGCCCGCGTGCGCCGAGGCGTCCTTGATAAGGGCCGCGACGGGCGTCTTGTTGTCGCGCACGCTCATCTGCTCGAGCAGGCAGAAGGCCTGGTAGAAGAGCTTGTTGATCTTGCCCTCCACGATCTTGGCGACGGCGGCCTCGGGCTTGCCCTCCTTGCGCAGGATCTCGGTATGGATCTCGCGCTCCTTGGCCAGATCCGCCGCGGGCACGTCCTCGCGGCGCAGGTACTTGGGCGAGAAGCCCACGATCTGCAGCAGCAGTTCCTTGGCCAGGGCCTTGGCCGCCGGGCTCTGCGCCGCGGCGGCGTTGGCCGCGCTCAACTGAAGCAGGGCGCCCTTCTTGGCTCCCAGGTGGATGTAGCCCTCGATAAGCCCGTCGCCGGCGAGCTCGAAGCGCTCCAGGCGGCGCAGGGCCATATTCTCGCCCATTTTCCCTTGGATGGCGGAAACCTGGGCGGCCCCGTCGGCGGGAGTCTTGAGCTTGCCCGCCGCGGCCTCCTCGGCCAGGGTCTGGGCGAGTTTCTTGAACTCGTCGGTGCGGGCCACGAAATCCGTCTCGCAGTTGAGCTCGATGATGGCGCCGGTCCGGCCCGACGCGTGATAGGCCACCGCGCCTTCCTTGGTCGCCCGCGCCGAGCGCTTGGCCGCGTCGGCCAAACCTTTCTTGCGCAGCGCGGTCAAGGCCTCGTCGATGCGCCCCCCGGCTTCCTCCAGGGCCTTCTTGCAGTCGGTCATGCCGGCGCCCGTCTTCTCGCGCAGTTCCTTGATGAGTTGTCCCAGCTCCATGGTCGCCATAGCTACTCCAGCTCCTCGGCCACCTCGGCCATCACCCTGGTCTTGGCCCGACCCTTGGGCTTGGTCTTTATGCCGCCCTTGCCCGCGGGCGACTCGGGACGCATTTCCTTCTCCCAGGCCTCGAGGCCTTCCTCGACCGGCTCGGCCTGCGGCTCGGCGGCCGGCTGCTCGGCCGCGGCCAGCATCTGGGCCTCGGCTTCGGCCACGGTCGGAGCCTGCGCCGCGGCGTGCGCCGCGGAGCCCTCGGCCACCGCGTCGGCGATCAGGCCGCAGAAAAGCTTGATCGAACGGGCCGCGTCGTCGTTGCCCGGGATGGGATGATCGATGAGATCGGGATCGCAGTCCGTGTCGCAGACGGCCACGATGGGGATCTTCAGGCGCCGCGCCTCGGCCACGGCCAGGTCCTCCTCCACGGGGTCGACCACGAAGAGCACGTCGGGCGGGCGCGACAGGGCGCGGATGCCGGTCAGCACCTTGCGCAGGCGCGCCATTTCCTTATTGGCCCGGGCCGCGTCCTTCTTGGGCATGACCGCGAGAATGCCGTCGCTTTCCAGCTTCTCGATCTCCTCCAGGCGCTTGATCGAACGCCGGATGGTGGCGAAGTTGGTCAGCGTGCCGCCCAGCCACTTGTCGGCCACGTAGGCCGCGCCGCAGCGCTGGGCCTCGGAACGCAGGATCTCGACGGCCTGCTTCTTGGTCCCTACGAAAAGGAAGGTCTTGCCCAGCGCGGACTGGTCGCGCACCCAGGTCCAGACGCGCTTGAGTTCCTTGACGGTCTTCTGCAGGTCGATGATATGGATGCTGTTGCGCTCGCCGAATATGAACCGGCTCATCTTCGGATTCCAGCGCCGGGTCTGATGGCCGAAGTGAACTCCGGCCTCCAACATGGCCTTCATTGATACGTTGATCATCCGCTGTGCTTACCCTCCGTGACTCCGTGTATGGTCCAAAGCCCGTCTACTCTACCAAATTCCAGGACCCCTGGCTAGATGTTATATAGGAAATAACCGTATACGGAAGGTCCGGGCCCGCGGGCCGCGCCGGGGCATTGCCGCGGCCGCAGCCGTACGGCGGGGAGAGGGAGGCTTTGCCGTTAAACCCCTCGCGATCCCGCCAGGGATCGCGAGGCCGGCGCGACCCTTCCTTAGTCGCGCCGATAGTATGAAGTTCGGGGAACTGGGCCGGATTGTGCCCAGCTCTACGGATCCGCAGACCGCCTTGCGCGCGCACGAGGAACAGGGCGCGCGCGGGTTCGCGCGCCGCACGACCGCGCGCGAACCTTGGTACGGCAGGAGGCCGCGTTGGGAGGCTTTGACGCGGCCACCTCCGTTAACCCCCTCGCGATCCCGCCAGGGATCGCGAGGCCGGCGCGACCCTTCCTCAGTCGCGCCGATAATATGAAGTTCGCGGAACTGGGCGAGCTTGCGCCCGACGCGCGGGGGGGGCCCGACCAAAATACGTGAATACGTGAAAGAGGGACACCAATTGTTATCGACTCACATTTATGGGACCGATTTTGTGAAAAATATCCAAAATATCGTACCATCTGATTATGAATCGCGATCTATACAAAAATTTGCTGGATTGGAAAGCCTCCCCACGACGCAAGCCCCTTCTTCTTCAGGGCGCCCGCCAAACCGGCAAGACTTTCCTGCTCAAGGAACTCGGAAGGACCGCCTATCAAAGGCTCTTCTATTTCAATTTTGAGGAAGAGCCCGGCCTCAAGGAAATCTTTAAAAAAGACCTGCGTCCCAAGCGTCTTGTCCCCCTACTCTCAGCAGCCCGGCAGGGTGACCTCCAGCCGGGAAAGGACCTAATTTTCTTTGACGAGATCCAATCCTGCAATGAAGCCTTGAATTCGCTGAAGTACTTCTGCGAGGAGGCCCCAGAATATCATATCGTCGGCGCCGGGTCCCTTTTGGGCTTGCTTCTCTCCAGGCCCGCCTCTTTCCCGGTCGGGAAGGTCAACATATTCCATCTCTATCCCATGACATTCTTCGAGTTCCTCGATGCCATCGACGAGGGGCGGTTGCGCAAGCTGATGGAAGAAGCTCCGGCTCTGGAACCCCTGCCCTTCCATGAAGAACTGTCCGAGTGGCTCAAGATGTATTACTTCATCGGCGGAATGCCGGAAGCGGTGGCGCTTTTCGCCTCGACCCGTCGCCTCGGCGGCATCAGGGCCGTGCATCAGGAGATACTGAAGGCCTACGCGCTGGACTTCACGAAGCACGTTCCCCCGGTCGACGTGCCGAAGATATCCATGCTCTGGGAATCCGTCCCGGCCCATCTTTCCAGGGAGAACAAGAAATTCATTTTTACCGCAGTCCATCCCAGCGCCCGGTCCCGGGAATATGAAGGGGCCTTGCAATGGCTGGAAAACGCCGGCCTCATCCACAAGGCCTGGGCGATCAAGCGTCCGGAACTGCCCTTGCGGGGCGCCGCCGACCGCAGGAGCTTCAAGGTGTTCCTGCTCGACGTCGGGCTCCTGGGCGCCATGACGCGCTTGGATGAGAAGACCGTGATCGAAGGCGCCTCCATGTTCCACACGTACAAGGGAGCTTTCGTCGAGAATTTCACGGCTCAGCAGTTGGTGGCAATGGGAGAGGAGCAGCTCTACTACTGGAGAAGCGAAGGGCTCAAAGCCGAGGTGGATTTCCTCGTTGAAAGAAGCGGGACTGTTTGGCCCGTTGAGGTCAAGGCGGGGATCAACCCAAAGAGCCAGAGCCTCTTGTCCTACGACCGTCAATTCAGACCCGAAAGGCTGGTCAGGTCCAATCTTCTCAATCTGCGGCAGGACGGCAAGATTCTCAACATCCCGCTCTACGCCATCAACGCCCTGCCGCGTCTGCTGTCCCTCGCGAGCGCCCAGCGCCAAGCGTAGAGCGAGGCCTTCGGGGCCAACTCGAACGCAATTCCCCGATGAAAGGCTCAGCGGCAATAAAACGGGGGCAAGGAAGAGCAAAAATCGTCGGGCCGCGACCGCTAAACCCCTCGCGATCCCGCCAGGGATCGCGAGCCCGGCCCGACTATTCCCTGGTCGGGACGATAGTATTAAGTTCGACGGA
>JAQUMZ010000166.1 GCA_028717865.1 Elusimicrobiota bacterium
ATTTTCCAAGATACCCACCGTAACCATCGAGATGGTCATGCAGACCGACAAGCGCGACGCGGAATTCATCAAGGACGAGCGCGGCCAGCAAAAAATGGCCGAAGCCATAGCCGACGGCCTGCTGGCTTACTAAACCTTTCTGCCTACCTCTTCGGCGGTCCTTTGCCCCTGGAGCCCGGCTCCGGCCCGGGCTATCCTGCCGGCTGATGAGGGCAAGAGGGCTTTGCGCCCTTGCCTGCGCCGTCGTTGGCCTGGCCGGCCGCTGCCTCGGAGCGGCGGGGCCGGCGCGCTTGCGCGCGGGCCCCGCGGGGGAAAGCGGCCGGATTCTTCCGGTTCCGCTCTTGGATTTATCGGGCTGGGCGCGGTCCGCCTTGCGGCCGGCGCTCGCGCCGGGGCTGGCCGTAGCGCCGCCCGCGCCCGGGGCGGCGGCAAGCGCGGTTTTGGGGCGCCTGCTAGCTCAGCCGCCCCTGGCCGCGCCGGCGGGTTCGGAGGCGTCCCCTCCGCAGCGGGACTTGGCCGCCGTGGAGCTATCCGCCTTCCTGTCCGATTCCGTGAACGACGGCTCGCGGTCGTTCGGCGACGTCGGCCTGCGCGGAAAGCCGATCCACCGCCTCTTCGGGGCGGGCGGCCGGGTCTTCGCGTTCGTCACCCCCATCACCGGCCGGGCCAAGAAAGGATTCTACGTGCACGATCGCGGGAGTTGGAAGCTCCTGTCGAAAGAGATATCCGCCGCTCATGGAGTCCAGGAATTCGAGGCGGAGACGGCGGACGCATATACGAGGTCGAAGGCGACCGGCTGAAGGTCGTGGCGCGCGGTCCGGCCGTCAGAACGGCACCGGTGCGCTTCCAGGGCAAGACCTATCTGGCCGTGCCCTGGAATGGCCTCTACGAGAGCGTCGCGCAAGGGGAGTGGGAACGGGTTCGCGAGGGGAACGTCGAATCGCTGGCTCTGTTCAACGGGACTCTCCATGCCGGGACGAGCCGGGGGCTCTACCGGAAGCAGGACGGGCGCTGGGAGCCGGTTCTGGCGGGGAACTTCAGCCGGATCATCGCGCGCGAGGGCAGGCTGTTCGTCCAGGCGCTGGAGGCCAGCCCCGCGAAGTACAAGCTCTATTCCGTGGCCGCGAGCGGAGAATCCAAGCTCGAGTACGCGGACAAAGACATGATTTCCATATTCAAGCTCGGCGAGAGCGTGTCCCTCAATGACGGAAAAAACGACTTGTACGAGCTTAAGAACGGAAGGCGGGTCAAGGGGCGCGGCGTCTCGGGAGTGTATAACTCATTCCAGTACGGAGACGAGTCCTATCTGTCGACCTATGCGGGCCTGCGCCAGCGGCGGGGGCGCGGGCCCTGGCGGCCCATCCCCGTCATCGTGCGCGAGTTCGAAGGCATGGTCGAGTACGAGGACAGACGTCTCATCGCGACGGGCTCTACGAGATAAAGGACGGCCGCGGGACCAGGCTCCTTGACGGGCATGTCCATGGCCTGGCTTCCCAGGACGGCCGCCTCTACCTGGGGACCTGGACCGGCGTCCTTTTCAGCGGCTTGGCGGGCGGCTCGCGGCGCTGAGGCCGGCGCCGCGCCTGACGTTCAAATAGGTCCAGCCTGCGGCGAGCGCGAGCGGAAAGACCCCGAGTGCGATGAAAATCAAATCCGCGGGCAGGCGGGCCCATTCGATCAAGTTCATGAGCGGCTGGCGCAGGAACTCGGGGCTGCGGGCGTGCCAATAGCCGTTCCGGATCGCGTCGAGCAGCTGCCAGGCGCCTCCCGGGAAGAGGTTCGAGGCGACCATGAGCGCCAGGCCCGAGTTCAGCCCCCAGAAGGATACGCGGACGCATTTTTCCGGGAAGACCCATTGTTCCGGGGTCGAGACCTGGCGCAGCGCGAAGACCATGAGCGCGACGGCGAGCATGCCGAAGACCCCCATCATCGCGGCGTGGCCGTGGTTGGGAGTCAGCATGGTGCCGACCTCGAAATAGCTGACTATGGGCAGATTGATCAAGAATCCGAAGACGCCGGCGCCCACGAAATTCCAGAAGCCGACGGCCATCAGGAAATAGAACGTCCACTTGTGGGGCACCGCGACCGGCCGGCCGCGGTCCGCGCGGATTCCGCGCGTGACCTGGATGAAATCCCAGGCGTCCAGGGTAAGCAGGGTCAGCGGGACCACCTCCATCGCCGAGAACATGGCCGCCAGGGCCAGCGTGGCGCTGGATTGCCCCGTCCAGTACCAATGGTGGCCGGTGCCCACGATCCCGCTTCCTAAATAAAGGATCGCGTCGAGATATACGACGCGCGCGGCGGTCAGGTGCGAGACTAGGCCCAACTCGTAGAAGATGGAGGCCACCATCACGGTGGCGAAGAGCTCGAAGAATCCCTCCACCCAGAGATGAATGATCCAGAAGCGCCAGGTCTCGACCACCGCGAAATTGGTGACGCTGCCGAAGAACATGGCGGGCAGGTAGAACAGCGGAATCGCGGCCGCCGAATATAAAAACAGCGCGGAGATCTCTCCGCGTTCCGGATGATTCCGCGAGGGCGCTACGCCGCGCAAGAGCAGCGCGACCCAAAACGCCAGGGCCGCCGCCAGCAGGATCTGCCAGGCGCGGCCCAAATCGAGGTATTCCCACCCCTGGTGGCCGAACCAGAACCACAGCCGGCCCAGGCGCTGTTCGAGGCCGAGCCTCTCTCCCAGCAAGCTGCCGACGGCCACGCAGACCAGGGCTCCGAAAAGAAAATTGACCGCCCGGACCTGGCCCGGCGGGTCGTGCTCGCCCAGCGCGGGGGCGAGGAACAAGCCTCCCCCGACGTAGGCCGTGGCTATCCAGATGACGGCCAATTGCAGATGCCAGGTGCGCGCGAGCTGGCTCGGCAGCCAGCGCGACAGGTCCAGTCCGAAAAAATTCCCGGGGTCGGCGCGGAAATGGGCCGTGACGCCGCCGACCAGCGCCTGGGCCAGGAAAAGCAGCGCCACGACCGCGAAATACTTGATCGTCGCCCTTTGGCTTTCGGTCGCGGTCCCGGGCGCGATTCGGGGGTGAATTTCCTCCGCCCCGCCGATCCAGCCCAGATAATTGAATTTGCCGAAGGCGAACAGCACCAGGGCGGTCGCGGCCAGAAGCGGGATGAGGCTCAGCGCGCTCCAGAAGAACGCGTCGCCGGTCGGCACGTTGCCGGCCGCCGGATCGTAGGGGAAATTGTTCGTGTAGGAATAGGCCCGGCCCGGCCGGGCCGCGGCCGAGGCCCAGGCCGTCCAGGCGAAGAAGGCGGTGAGCCGCCGGATATCCGTTTCATCCCGGATGAATTTGGCGGGCAGGCCGGCGCTTTGCGCGGGCCGGGAGAAGTAATCCCGCCACACGCCTATTTGCTCTTGGTAGGAGCGGGTTTCGGGCGCCGTGAAGGCCAATATCCGCGTGGCCGGATCGTAGCGGTTCGCCTTGAGCGCCGCGCCGGCGTCCAGGGCCAGACGATGGAGATACGCGGCGGAGAAATCCGGGCCCAAATACGCGCCGTGCCCCCAGACGGAGCCGTTTTCCATCAGGCCGTGCTTCAGGAAGACCCGCTGTCCCTCCCGGATATCTTCGCCGGTGAACACCGGTTCTCCCGAAGGCCCGAGCACCCGCTCGGGGATGGGCGGGGCGTTCCGGTAGGATTTCGCCGTCAAGCCGATCAGGATCGAGAATCCGAGGATCACGACCAGGATCGCGGAGTGCTTCCACCAAGGCGAAAGCCTCGCGCCCGGTCTCGTAGCGGCGGGTCCTTCCCCCGTGGGCTCCATTCCGGAGGAGTCTACCCTGCGCAGGTCACGCTAAGGTCAAAGGCTTCAGGGATTTTCCTGGTTTTCCCGGGAACGCGCGTGCCGGGCGGCGCCGACTCCGGAGGGTTGGGGCTCGCGTGGCCCGGCGCTCTGGGGCCGCAACCGGGCGTAGGCGGCCTTGCCTCCGGAGAACGCCAAGGCGGCGGCGAAGATTACGAGCAGCATCCAGGCCGAGGCGACGAGCGCGCCCGTGACGGCCCGGAAGACCTCCAGCAGTATCTGGGCCGAGTTGATCGGCGGCCGGGCGGAGGCGAGCAGGGGCTCCATGTCGGTCAGCCGCAGTCCGCCCGTGAAGCCCACCACGAAGAGGGCGAATTTTGTGAACAGGGACCACGCGGCGGCGGTCTCGCCGGCGGCCAGGCGCGCGAGCACCCCATCCATCAGCGCCGAGAATATCCAGACCACGCACGCGGATACCGCGAGCGAGCTCAGGAATACGGAGATCAGCATGATTGTGTCCATGGCATCCTCCTTACCCCGCCCATCTTGACACAAGTCCGCGGGCGCGGCCATGGCGCGGATGTAAATGTTGAGCGCAGCTTTTGCGACTTCAACCTTTACAAATCGCAAACGCGGCGCGCGCCCGCCGCGTTGTAGAATGCCGTGCGGTCGAAGCCGATGCAAAAACCTTTGCTCATCGCCGGCTGGGCCTTGCTGGCGGCCGCCGCTCCCGTCGCGGCCCAGATCGATCCGTACCGGCGGCAACTGGTGCAGGCGGGCTATGACCAATCCTGGTCGGGCCCGGGGCCCACGGAGGCCTACCTTTTCTATTACTTCAACCTGCCGCGATTCCCCCGGCGCGGCCTGACCATGAGGCTGGCCGCGGCCCCGGTTTATATGGACGCGGAGCTGGGCGTCAAGGGCGCCTTGGGCCGCCGCGGCGACGCCGGGATCGGCTTGGCCGGCGGCGGCTTCGCCGACAGCTACGCCGAGATCCGCGGCGGGCACTATTTTCGGGAGGAGTCCTTCATAGGCCATTCCGGCGCCCTGAGCCTGGCGCTTTATCCGAGGCTGGATCCGGATTGGCGCATGCCTTTGCACGGCGTGCTGCGTCTGTCGCGGCGCCTGGCCGTTTACGAGCGGCGCGGCGAGACCGCCCCGGATTTCAGCCTGCCTCCGGACCATGGGGAGACCCGCCTGCGCTCCGGACTGCGCCTGGGCGGCAGCCCGCCCCTGCTGCAGCCGCGGCGGGCCCTGGAGCTTTCCGTCTGGCACGAGGCGCTGCTGCGCGACCGCGAGGGGACGTATGGATTCTCGCAAGACCGCCGCCTGCGCCGATTCGTCCAGCTGCTTTGGACCCGCGCTGCGATCTCCTGGACCTTGGAGCGCGGCAGCCGCCTCAAGGCTTCCGCGGGGACGGGCCTGAGCCGCCTGGCCGACCGCCTGAGCGCCTTTCGCGTCGGGGGCATGCTGCCCTTCACGTCGGAGTCCCCGCTGGATTTGCCCGGCTACTACGGCGGCGAGCTTTCGGCGCGCCGCTACGCGCTCTTCAACGTCTCCTGGCAGAGACCGCTCGACGCGCGCCGCCGTTGGTCGGCGCGCGTATTCGCCGCCGCCGCCAACGTGACGTTCGCCGAGGGCCTGGGCCAGCCCAAACCATGGAATTCTGGCCTGGGCACGGGCCTGAGCCTCGCCTCTTCCCGGCGCATCCTGCTCGTGGACCTCGATTACGGCTACGGCGTGGACGCCCGGCGCTCCGGCGGCCGCGGGGCGCACGCCGTGGGGCTTATGCTGCAACTCGACGTCGAGGCCTGGAAGCGCATGCCGTCGCCGCGGCGGCCCGGGCCCTCGCCCAGCCGGCCGGAAGGGCTGGAATGGATGCTGCACAGGCTGGGCTTTTGACCGGGACGGGGGCGTCCTCCATGATTTGACGTTGCCTTGAGCTCGCTCGGTTATGATGGGCCGCGCGGCTGGTTGCCGCGGAGGTGAAAGTCATGTTCGGCAAGGAATTGCTGCCGTGGCGGCGCGGCGAGAGCCCGTGGCGGCCGTTCGAGGAAATGCGGGGTTTGGCTCGGGCGTTCGAGCGCGCCTTGGCCGCGCCTGGGCCGGCGGCGGGCGCGGTCCGTGAGCTCGGGGCCTGGCCGCCGGAGTTCGACCTGCAGGATACACCCAAGGAATTCATCGTGTCCGTCAAGGTCCCCGGTGTCGCCAAGGAGGCCCTGCAAGTCGAGGTCGCCGGCGCGCGGCTGCGCATCCGCGCGCAGCAAGGCGGAGAAAGGGAGCTTAGGAAGCATGGCGGTCGCGGACGGGAACGTTATTTCGCTTCGTTCGCGCGTTCGCTGAATCTGCCCGCGCCGGTCAAGCCCGACGAGACTAGGGCGACATGTCGGGACGGTGTGCTCGAGATACACCTGCCCAAGGCAAAGCCGACCGATGTGCGCCGGGTGGACATCCAATAAAAGGAGGAGACCTGTATGCAAAAATCAAAGGAGATGTCCCGGCAGCAGGCGTCGGTGACGCTCGATCCGTTCCGGGAGATGTTGGGTTTGCGCG
>JAQUMZ010000167.1 GCA_028717865.1 Elusimicrobiota bacterium
GTACTCGTGGTGCGGCAACTGCTCGGCCGCCAACAGTTGCTCCATGGGCAAGCGCGCTATCCAGGCGCCGGCCGCTTGGCAATCCGCCGGGGATCGGGGATTCCACTGCATAGCCGCGAAAAACGGCGAGCCCAAGCCGGTGCTCTGCTCCGTTTGCGCGCGGGCTAACATATCGGTCTCTATGAAGGACTGCAAGGCCAGCACTTGCGCGGCCGTGGCCGGCCTCCATCCACCGACGGGCGCTTTGGCCATGTTGGCCCAGGCCGGTCCGGCGGGCAGAAACAGGGAAACTAGAACGGCCACCGTCTTGGTTAGCATGACGACCTCCGTGCTTCGTCGTTAGGATAGTCCGGTGGCCGATGAGGCGCCTGGGGCATCGGACCCACGCGGCAGCGAAATTCGGCCTACGACGGATTCGGGAAGATGGGCCTAGTCCGGTCGGGACTGTCCGGCCGCGGCAAACTCCTCGTAGGAGGCGTGAATCTCGAAGCCCAGGCTGCGATAGCACGCGATGGCGGCGGCGTTGCCGGCCTTGACGTTGAGGCCTATGTGGTCCGCGGTCGCAAGCAGGTTTCGGCAGACTGCGGCCGTGACGATCTTGGCCAGGCCTTGGCCGCGAAAATCCGGATGTGTGGCGATGTTGCCCAAGGCCGCGACGCGATAGCGTGGGGAATTGACGTGCGTGCCCGCCGCGGCGACGAGGCGTCCCTGGCGGCGCACGCCGAAGTAGCGCCCCGTCCGCAGCGCCTGGGGGACGAACCAATTTCCCGGATAGCTTTCATCCAGGAAACGTCTGACTTCCTCCGCATCGGCTTCGGTCAGAGGCGCGGCCTCGCGGCAATCGACGCCGGCAAGACGTTCGGGATGCAGCCAGGACATCTTGTTGTGCGCTCCGTGCGCGGCGAGCCTATGGCCCTTGAGCGCCCCGCTTAGGCCCGGGCTCAGGTGGGCGTAGAACCTCTCGGGCAGCTTGGGGCCCAGCCGGCGGAGCAGTTCCTCCATGGCCGGCAGGGAGTCCCGAGAGAGGGCCAGAAGCGTCGGTGTCGAGAGGCCCGTGAAAAGCAAGGCCAGCGCCGCGAGACGATTTTTTTCATAAACCCCGTACCATTCGGTCGCGGATCGCCAGTCCTCGTCGAGGTCCCCGAGTTCGTAGATGTGCAGGAAGGGGTCCCGGCGCAGGAAACGCTCGATTTCATCACGGTCGCGGACGAGCTTCATTATGGAGAAGATATCAAAATGTCGGCTTATCTTCGCGCTTTGGGCGGGGCCTCAAAGGCCCACCGTCGAATGGGCCCAATTCCAGCCGCGATGTTTCCGAAATACCCAGGAGGAGCGGAAAAGGTCGGCGCAATACTATCCATATGCCGAGCATTTACCGGCTGGCCATCTGTTTCTGGGCCGTTTCCAAAGCGGCATCGGTCGAGGCCGCGGCGCCCCGGCTGATCTTCCGCATGCATGACGGGCTTTCCGCTCCTTCCGGCCGTGCCGCCTTGCCGCGTGACATCGGCAGGACGCAGACATCGGAAGTCCCGGAATGCTTGGCCCGCTTATCCTCCGTCTTGCGCGACGCCCCGGTTCTCCAGCAGGCCCCGGTCCCGGAAGTCGCGTCCCCATTGCCCATCTCTCAAGCCGGACGATTGACCGCCTTGCTCGCCGACGCCGCGCGGGAGCAGCCGGGGCGCTACGGCCCGCAAGCTTCCCTGGAGGCCGTTTCCGCCGCCTCGGAGGAAAGCCCCGCCGAGGCGGGCGCCTGGTTCGACGGTCGCGGCCCGGTTAAAATCGGGCCTGCGGCCGATTATGCCGATCTGCCGGCCGTCGCCGTGGATGATTTCGGAATTTTCGAGCAGGCGGCCCGGGCCTTGGGCCGGTATTCCCTGGAAGTTGGGGCCGAGAAATGGCCCATTTGCCGGGATTGCATTCAGGTCGACAAATATCGCAGCCAATACGATCTTTTCTACCGGGGTTCCTTGCAGAAAGGACACTCTCCCGAAGCCGCGGCGGCGCGGGCGTTTGGGAACTCCGAGGCGCCTTGGGCTGCGGCGGCCAGCAAGGGAGCGCTGGCGGACGCCGTCGCACTTTCATTTGCCGAAACGTCGGTGTCCATGGTGGCGAGCAAGAATTTCCCATGGTTCGGACCGTTGTCGCTGCCGGAGGTGGTCCGGCCTATCCTCGAGGAATACCGGCGGGTGCTCAAGCCGGGCGGCTTCGCCGTGCTTCTTGCGGACGGAGCCTTGGATCGGCGGGATTGGCCCCGCCATATCGCCATAGCCCGAAGCCTGGGTTTTTCGGCGCTCTACGTGAAGATCGGAAAGCTGTCCGCCGGCGGCATCCTGCTGGTCAAGAAGTCCGATCCCTGACGCCGGCTACTCTTCCTGCCCGTCCGTCTCCGGATGCTTCTCGTTGGAGCAGAATACCGCGCGCAAAAACTCGCGGTTGAGCCGCGCGATGTTGGCGATCTTGATATCCTTGGGGCAGGTCGCCTCGCATTCGGCCTCGTTGGAGCAGTTGCCGAAGCCCTCCCGGTCCATCTGCTTCTGCATGGCCAGGGCCCGGCGTTCGCGTTCGGCGCGGCCCTGCGGCAGCAGCGCGAACTGCGAGATCTTGGCCGAGACGAAGAGCATGGCCGAGGCGTTGGGGCAGGAGGCCGCGCAGGCCCCGCAGCCGATGCAGGCCGCGGAGTCCATGGCGGCCTCGGCCTTGGCCTTGGGCACCGGGATCGAGTTGGCCTCCGGCGCGCTGCCGGTGTTGACGGAGATGAAGCCCCCCGCGGCCATGATCCGGTCCAACGCCGAGCGGTCCACGCAGAGGTCCTTGATGACCGGGAAGGCCCGGGCGCGGAAGGGCTCGACGGTGATCGTGTCGCCGTGCTTGTAGGCCCTCAGGTGCAGCTGGCAGCCGGTGGCGCCGCGGTCGGGGCCGTGGGGCTGGCCGTTGATGGTTAGGGCGCAGGTGCCGCAAATACCCTCGCGGCAGTCGTGGTCGAAGGCGATGGGTTCCTCGCCCTTGACCACGAGTTCCTCGTTGACCATGTCCAAGGCCTCGAAGAACGACATGTCGGGGGTCACGCCCTTGGCCGCGTAGGTCTCGAAGCGGCCGGGCTGGTCGGGTCCTTTCTGGCGCCAGACGCGCAGGGTGACGTCCATCGTGGTTTCCTGGCTCATGCGTAGCTCCTCTGCGAAGGCACGACGTCCTTGAATTCGAGCGGCTCGCGGTGCTGGATCGGCGGCTTGCCCTCCCCCGCGTACTCCCAGACGGTGGCGTGGCTGAAGTTGGCGTCGTCGCGCTTGGCCTCGTTGTCCGGGGTCTGCGACTCCTCGCGGAAGTGGCCGCCGCAGGACTCCCGGCGCTCCAGCGCGTCGCGCACCAGCAGCTCCGAGAACTCCAGGTAGTCGGCCACGCGCAGGGCCCGCTCCAGGGCCTGGTTGAAATCCGCTCCGGAGCCGGGGACCATGACGTCCTTCCAGAACTCCTCGCGGATGGCGGGTATGCGCTCGAGCGCCTCGCGCAGCCCCTTCTCGTTGCGGGCCATGCCGCAGTTGTTCCAGAGCAGCCGCCCCAGCTCCTTGTGGAAGCTCACCGGGGTGCGCTTGCCGCGGACCTCGAGCAGGCGCTTGACGCGCCCGGCGGCCGAGGCCTCGGCCGCGCGGAAGGCGGGGTGGCTTTCGTCCACCTTGGGGAACTTGTTGCCCGCGAACCAGCCGCCCACGGTGTAGGGGATGATGAAGTAGCCGTCGGCCAGGCCCTGCATCAGCGCCGAGGCCCCCAGCCGGTTGGCGCCGTGGTCGGAGAAGTTGGCCTCGCCCAGGCAGAAGAGGCCCGGGATGGTGGTCATGAGGTTGTAGTCCACCCAGAGGCCGCCCATGGCGTAGTGCACGGCCGGATAGATGCGCATGGGAACCTGGTAAGGATTCTCCGCGGTCAGGTGGTGGTACATGTCGAATAGGTTCCCGTATTTCTCCGCGATCTTGGCCTGGCCCTGGCGCTTGATGGCGTCGGCGAAGTCGAGATACACCGCCAGGCCGGTGCGGCCCACGCCGCGGCCCTCGTCGATCATCTGCTTGGCCGCGCGGGAGGCCACGTCGCGGGGCACGAGGTTGCCGAAGCTGGGGTACTTGCGCTCCAGGTAGTAGTCGCGCTCGGCCTCCGGGATGTCGCCCGGAGCGCGCCGGTCGCCCTTGTTCTTGGGCACCCAGACCCGGCCGTCGTTGCGCAGGCTCTCGCTCATGAGGGTGAGCTTGGCCTGGTGCTCGCCGGACTGCGGGATGCAGGTCGGGTGTATCTGCGTGAAGCAGGGATTTGCGAAGCCCGCGCCCTTCTTGTAGGCCAGCCAAGCCGCGCCCACGTTGCAGGAGTTGGCGTTGGTGGAAAGGTAGAAGGTGTTGCCGTAGCCGCCGGTGCAGAGCAGCACCGCGTGGCCGGCGTGGGACTCGAGCTTGCCCGTGATGAGATTCCGGACCACGATTCCGCGCGCCACGCCGTCGACGACCACGAGCTCGACCATCTCGCGGCGGGGCAGCAGCTTGACCGCGCCCTTGCCCGCCTGGCGCATCAGGGCCCCGTAGGCCCCGAGCAGAAGCTGCTGTCCGGTCTGGCCCCGGGCGAAGAAGGTGCGCGAGACCTGGGCGCCGCCGAAGGAGCGGTTGTCCAGGGTCCCGCCGTGGTCGCGGGCGAAGGGCACGCCCTGGGCCACGCACTGGTCGATGATGGAGTTGGAGACCTGGGCCAGGCGGTAGACGTTGGCCTCGCGGGCCCGGTAGTCGCCGCCCTTGACCGTGTCGTAGAAAAGCCGGCGCACCGAGTCGCCGTCGTTGGGGTAGTTCTTGGCCGCGTTAATGCCGCCCTGGGCCGCGATGGAATGCGCGCGCCGCGGGCTGTCTTGAATGCAGAAGACCTTGACGTTGTAGCCCAGCTCGGCCAGGGAGGCCGCGGCGGAGGCGCCGGCCAAGCCCGTGCCCACCACCAGCACGTCGTATTTGCGCTTGTTGGCCGGGTTGACCAGCTTGAGCTCGAAGCGGTGCTTGTCCCACTTCTTCTCCACGGGCCCGTCGGGAATCCTGGCGTCGAGTTTCATGGTCATCGCATTCCTCCGAGGATGCAGGCCCAGATGGGTATGGCGGCGAAGGCTCCCGCCACGGCCGCGGCGAAGAGCAGGCCGGCGAGTTTGATTGCCGGGGTGTACTTGGGATGATCGACGCCCATGGTCTGGAAGGCGCTCCAGGCCCCGTGGCTCAGGTGCAGGCCCAGGCCGGCCAAAGCGACGAGGTAGAAGGCCGCCATCCAGGGCTTGGAGAGAAATTCCGCCACGCGCTCGTAGAGCTCCTCGTTCAGGTACTCGCTGCCCCAGCCGTACTTGAAGGTCGCCACGTGCACGACCAGGAAGGCCAGGACCAGGAAGGCCGTGTAGGTCATGGTGCGCGAGCCCCAGGTCCGGCCGCCCTTGGAGACGGCCAGGGCGTAGGCCACCGGCCGCGCGGTCCAGTTCTGCCAGCGGGCGTAAAGGGTGACGATGATGTGCAGCAGGAATATCGCCAGCAGCCCCAACTCGGCCAGGGGCGTGAGCGGATTGGTCTGCAGGAAGTGCGCGTAGGCGTTGAACGCATCTCGGCCCAGGAAGATGATCAGGTTGCCCAGCAGGTGCGGGACGAGGAAAAGGCAGAGAAAGAACCCCGCCAGACCCACGGTGACCTTCTTGCCGATGGACGAGTTGAGGAAGTCGAAGAGCCAGCGCATTGCGTTCTCCTTGCCGCGGCGGCGGCCATGGCGGTGCGAAAAGGCAGCTTCGATTCTAAATCATTAGAAACGCTTATACAAGACCGGGAGGCTGTGGGACATGCGCGTTCCGACGACTGGCCACCCTGACGGAACCGGCGCCCCCTCGTATGGGGCGCCGGTGCGCGGTCGCTTCGCTCCCGCGCTGGCTTAACGGCATGTGGTCAAAGCCGTTCGCGAGGTTCGCGCCCGACCGGAGGGAGGGTGCGAACCCCGGCGCCGCCACTCCGGGCGGCGCCGTTCCGTTGGTTCGCCCAGAGGGTTGGGCCGACCATCCCTTGCGTGCGGGCCGTCCGAGCCGTTGGGGGCTGATGCCGGTCTGGCCACCCTAACGGAACCGGCGCCCCCTCGTATGGAGCGCCGGTTGCGCTCGACTGGACGGCGTCGAGCGCTTGTTCTGGGCCCTCGCTGCGCTCGGGTTACGGCACGTACAACGGCTTCATTCTCCGACATCTTCGTTCCAGAGCTCCGGCCGCCGGCGGATGAAGTCC
>JAQUMZ010000168.1 GCA_028717865.1 Elusimicrobiota bacterium
GGCGAAATCAGAGCTGGTGCTGGCCCTGGAGCAGATCGAGCGCGAGAAGGGCATCCGGAAGGACGATATCCTCAAGATGATCGAGGGCGCGGTGGTCAGCTCCCTGCGCAAGCACGTGGGCAAGAACGCCGTCATCGAGGCCTCCATCGACCCGGATACGGCGGAGTTCAAGGCCGCCGTGGTCAAGAAGGCCGTCGAGACCGTGGCCGATCCGGAACGCGAGGTGACCCTGGCCGAGGCCCGCCGCTACAAGAAGGACGCCGTCCTGGGCGAGGACTTGCGCCTGCCCGCTCCGGTGACGGATTTCGCCCGCATCGCCGCGCAGACCGCCAAGCAGGTCCTGGCCCAGAAGGTGCGCGAGGTCGAGCGCGACTCCCTCTACGACGAGTTCAAGCCCAAGGAGGGCGAGATCGTGAACGGTTCGGTGCACCGCTTCCTGGAGCGCAACGTCATCGTCGACATCGGCAAGACCGAGGCCGTCTTGCCGGTGCGCGAGCAGATCCGGCGCGAGCGCTACTCCATCGGGGGCAACGTCCGCGCCGTCATCCTGCGCGTGGACAAGGCCCAGCGCGGGCCGCAGGTCGTCATATCGCGCGCCGCGCCGCTCTATCTGCGCCGGCTCTTCGAGCTGGAGGTCCCCGAGGTCGCCGAGAAGATAGTGGAGGTCGTGGACGTGGTCCGCGATCCGGGCTTCCGCGCCAAGGTCGTCGTCAAGTCGAACGATTCCAAGATCGACCCCGTGGGCTCCTGCGTGGGCCTGCGCGGCTCGCGCATCCGCTCCATCATGAACGAGCTGGCCGGCGAGCGCATCGATCTCATCCCCTTCGACGAGGACATAACCAAGTATCTGGGGAACTCCCTGGCGCCCGCGAAGGTGCTGTCGGTGCGCGTGCTCGACGAGCCGAACAAGCGCGCCGAGGTCCTCGTCTCCGAGGAACAGCTGAGCTTGGCCATCGGCAAGGAAGGCCAGAACATCCGCCTGGCTTGCCGCCTGACCGGTTGGGAGCTCGAGGTAAAGGCCGCGCCCGGCAAGGGCAAGCCCGCCGCGCCGGCGGCCGGCGATGCCGCCGCGGTCCTGCGCGGCCTGGAGGGCGTGGGCGCCAAGATCGCCGAGGCGTTGACGGCGGCCGGTTTCGACACGCCGGAGAAGATCGCGGCCGCCTCGCTCGAGCAGCTCACGGCCGTCGAGGGCGTCGGCGAGAAGACCGCGCTCAAGGTCGCGGCCGCCGCCAAGAAGCGCCTGGCCGAGGGCCCGGAAGCGGGGGCCTAGCGCGTCCGGCCTGGTCGCCCGGCTTTCCCCGGACCGCCGCCTGATTTGCGCAAGTTAAGCAAGGAACGTCCCCCTTCATAAAATGCTATTATGCCCTTGATGGAAAAGAAGAAGGCGGAAAAGCCGGCCAAGGAGAAGGCCGGCAAGACCGCCAAGAAGGCGTCCGGCAAGCCTGGGTCCAAGAAGGCGCACAAGGCCAAGAAAACGGTCGCGGGCGTGCGCCAGGCCGAGGCCGAGAAGCGTACCGTGCAGGAGGAGGGCTCGATCGCCCCCCCCTCGCAAAACCTGGTTTCGGCGTTCGATCTTTTCCGGAAGAAGAAGCTCCTGCACTCGACCGGTCCTACGGTGACCCGCCTGGCGCCGGGGGCGTCGTTGCCCAAGCCGCCCAAGCCCGAAGTCCCGGCCGCCGCGGCGCCCGTCGTTTCCGCGCCGACTGCGGCCGCCGCTGCCGCGGGGGCGGCCGTTTCGGCTCCGGCGCCCGCGGCCGCTCCGGCGGTCAAACCCGCGGCTCCAGCCGCGAGTCCCGCGCCCGCCCCTGCCGCCGCGCCGGCCCCCGCGGCCGCCGCCCCGGCCGCGCCCCCGCCGCTTCGTCCGGCCATGCCCCCCCGGCCTCAATACCGCATCGGCGCGCCTTCGCCGCGGCCCGGGGCGGGTCCGCGTTCCGCGGCTCCCGGCGCGCGCCCGGGTTCCTATCGTCCCGGTCCCGGGGCCCATCCGGGCTCCCGGTCCGCGCATAAGCCCGCGCACAAGCCGGCGCCCAAACCCGCGGCCAGGCCCGAGGCCGCCGCGCCCTCGGCCATGCGCAAGCTCCAGGTTTCGATTATGATGACGGTGCGCGATCTGGCCGAGAAGATGGAAGTGAAGTCCCCCGACGTCATCAAAAAGCTCATGACTTTGGGGGTTTTCGCCACCATCAACCAGCGCCTGGAGCCCGAGTCGGCCTCGATCGTGGCCCAGGAGTTCGGCTTCGAGCTGGATTTCCAGAAGCTCTACAAGGAAGAGGAGATCGCTACCGCCGCCCGCGGCGAAACCGATAAGCCCGAATTGCTCAAGCCCCGGCCCCCCGTGGTGACCGTCATGGGCCACGTCGACCACGGCAAGACCAAGCTGCTCGACGCCATCCGCTCCTCGCGCGTGGCGGAGGGCGAGTCCGGAGGCATCACCCAGCACATCGGGGCTTACCGCGTTCCCACCCCGAAGGGCGACATCGTCTTCCTCGACACCCCGGGCCACGCCGCCTTCACGGCCATGCGCGCCCGCGGCGCCAAGGTGACCGACATCGTCGTGATCGTGGTCTCCGCCACCGACGGCGTCATGCCGCAGACCGTGGAGGCCATCGACCACGCCCGGGCCGCCGACGTGCCCATCGTGGTGGCCGTCAACAAGATCGACCTGCCGGGGGCCAATCCGCAGAAGGTCCGCCAGGAGCTGGCCAATCGCGGCATCCAGCCCGAGGAGTGGGGCGGCAAGAACATCTTCGTGGACGTTTCCGCCAAGCAGAAACTGCACATCGACACCCTGCTCGATATGCTGTCCTTGCAGGCCGAGATGCTGGATCTCAAGGCCAATCCGGATCGGCCCGCCTCGGGCGCGGTCCTGGAGGCCCGGCTCGATCCCAAGAGGGGCGTGGTGGCCACCGTCCTGGTCCAGGGCGGCACGCTCAAGCCCGGCGACGCCTTCGTCGCGGGGCTGGCCTACGGCAAGGTCAAGGCCCTGCACGATCACACCGGCCGGCGCATAATCGCGGCCGGGCCCTCCACCCCGGTCGAGATCCTGGGCGTGATCAACGCCCCCCAGGCCGGCGACGTTTTCAACGTGGTCGCCGACGAGCGTCAAGCCCGGGAGATCGCCGAGCGCCGCGCTCTGGTGCATCGCGAACAGTCCCTCGCCCATCAAAAGCACATGACCCTGGTCGGACTCAAGAGCAAGCTTTCGGCCTCGGGCGCGGCGGCGGCCGCCGCCAAGGACCTCAACATCGTGCTCAAGGCCGATGTGCAGGGCTCCCTGCAGGCCCTAAAGGATTCGCTGGAGGGGCTGTCCACCGCCGAGTGCCGGGTGCGCATCATCCACGGCGACGTCGGCAACGCCAACGAATCCGACGTCCTGCTGGCCTCGGCCTCCGACGCCGTCTGCCTGCTTTTCAACGCCGACGCCGATCCTCGCGCCCAGGAGGTCGCCGCGCGCGAGGGCGTCGAGGTGCGCAAGTACGCCATCATCTACGATCTCATCGCCGACGTCCGGGCGGCCCTGGAGGGCCTGCTCGAGCCCGAGGTCGTGGACGTGGCCGCGGGCAAGGGCGAGATCCGGGAGATTTTCAGCGTCAAATCGGGCAAGGTCGCCGGCTGCATGATCCGGGAGGGCAAGGCCGCTCGGGGCGGCCTGGTGCGCGTGCGGCGCGGCGGCGCGGTGGTGTACGACGGGCGCGTGGCCACGCTCAAGCGCTTCAAGGACGACGTCAAGGAAGTGGATAAGGGCCTGGAGTGCGGCATGGATTTCGACGGCTTCAAGGATTTCATGAAGGGCGACCAGCTCGAGTTTTACGCCAAGGAGACGCGCATCCGCCGCCTGGGCGGCGCGGCCTAGCGTCCGGCCCCGGCCGGGAGGGTCGAATGTTCGAACGCAACGAGCGCCTGCGCGAGCTTTTCCGGGTCGAGATAACCAAGGCCCTGCGCGAGATCAAGGATCCGGGACTGGGCGGCCTGCTGACCATAACCGACCTCGAGCTGGCCGACGACCGCAAGAACGTCACGGTCTTCTATTCCGTCCTGGGCACGGCCAAGGAGCTGCAACGCACGGCGCGGGCGCTGGAGCGCTGCGCCCCGTATATCCACCATCTGCTCATCAAGCGGCTCAAGCTCAAGCTGATTCCGCGCATCGCTTTCCGGTTCGACGATACGCCCCGACGGGCCACCCAGGTCGACAAGCTGCTCGGAGAGATCGAACGGGAGCGCCGGCCGTGATTGCGCCCTCGGGCATGCTGCTTTTCGACAAGCCCGAGGGCTGGACTTCCCACGACGCGGTGGCGGTGATGCGCCGCATGCTGCCCAAGGGCACGAAGGTGGGCCATTGCGGGACGCTCGATCCCCTGGCTACCGGCCTGCTTATCCTGCTGGTGGGCCCCTGCACGCGCCTGCAGGCGCGCATGCAGGGGCTCGACAAGGTTTACGCGGGCAAGATCCGCCTGGGCCTCGCCACCGACACCGGCGACGTCACGGGCAAGGTGCTGGAGACCCGCCCGGTTCCCGTCCTGTCCTTGGCCGAGGCGCGCTCCTGCCTGGAGTCCTTTCACGGCCTGCAAAGGATGTCCGCGCCCGCCTACTCCGCGGTCAAGCACAAGGGCAAGGCCCTTTACAAATACGCGCGGGCCGGAGTGGAAGTCCCGGTCAAACCCCGCTCCTGCCAGGTCACGTCCTGGCAGGCCTTGGGCTACTGCGCCCCGGACATCGAGCACCGGCTCGCCTGCTCCAGCGGCACCTATGTGCGCGCGCTGGCCGAGCTCGTGGGCCGCAAGCTCGGCTGCGGCGCGACGGTGCTTACCCTGCGCCGCGAGCGCATCGGCGGTTTTCGCGTCGAGGACGCCCTGACCCTGGAGGCCGCCAAGGCCCTGGACCAGGCCGGCTTGATCCGCCTCCTGGAAGCTCCCCTGGCCGCCTTGGGAGCGGCCGCCGCCGGAGCGCCGCGGCCGTGATCGTGCTGGCGGGCGAAGTCGTGCGCGGGGCGGGGCTGGGCCGCCGGCTGGGTTTCCCCACCGCGAACGTGGCGGTCGGCTCCCTGCCCCTGCCCGCCTTCGGAGTCTACCGCGCCCAGGCGCTCTGGGACGGCGCTGCGCCCCGGCCGGCGGTCTGCAACATAGGGGTGCGGCCCACCCTGGGCCGCGGGGCCGCGCCCTGGATCGAGGTCCACGTCCTGGGCTTCGACGGCGACCTTTACGGCAAGCGGCTGGAAGTGCGGTGCCTGGACAAGATTCGCGACGAAAAGAAGTTCTCCTCCCTAGAGGAACTGGCGGAGCAAATCCGCCGGGATTGCGCGGCCGCGTCTTAGGGCTCGCGCAATTCGCCATCCCGACGGCACCGGCTCGCCCCTCCTATGGGCGAGCCGGTTGCGCTCTCGCTGCGCTCAAGCGCTTGTCTTGTTGCGCGGTCGCTGCGCTCCCGCGCTGGTTTACGGCAACGACATGATGATCTCCGCCGTAACTGCGGTCCGCGCCCGACCGAAGGGAGGGTGCGGACCCCAGCGCCGCCACTCCGGGCGGCGCTGAGGCCATTGTGTGTGCCCAGCTCATTGGGCGAGCATTTCCTTATGCTCTTCGGGACGTGATTCTAGAATTGCGGTTAGTGGCAGCTGGCGTGGGGGCCAGCCGGGAGGGCCAGCGCCTTGGAGATGGAGCCGGTCTGGCGGCTGCGGAACCTGGGAACGTCGCTGCGGTAGAAGAGCAGGACCTTGCGCACGTAGCTGCGGGTTTCCGCCCGCCAGACGTCCTTGCGCAAGGCGCGCGGTCCGGCGTTGTAGGCCGCGATTATGCGCTGGACCACCCAGTTCGGAGCCTTGCGGTAGGGCACGCCCTTGAGCCGGTATTCCTTCCAGGCCGCGCGGTAGAGCACGGCAAGATAGGCCGTCCCGGCTCGTATGTTGGCGTCGGGCTCATGGAGACTGTCGCCCGGGACGCCTAACTCCTCGGCCGTGGCGGGCATGATCTGCATGAGACCGCGCGCCCCGCGCGGAGAGCGCGCGGCGGTGGAAAATTCGGACTCGGCGGCGATGATGGCCTTGACCAGCCTGGGATCGAGCCGCCAGCGCGCCGCGTGGCGCAGGATCAGGCCGTCGTAGCGGTCGATGAACTCGGGCTGGTCGAGCAGGACGCCGAAGGTTCGCCGGTAGGCCCGCGAGGGCCGGGGCGCCGGCACCACGGCCCGGCGGCGGGCCGGGACGATCTTGAGGCCGGCCGCCGGCACGATTATGGAGCCGGCGACGGCCCGGGGAGGG
>JAQUMZ010000169.1 GCA_028717865.1 Elusimicrobiota bacterium
CGCGCAGGCCGAGCCGGGACAGCTCCCGGGCCCAGCGCCCCACGGCCGCGGGGGAGCGGTGGCGGGGCCGGCGGCCGTGGAGGGCGGAAGTCTGACAGAAAGCGCAGGCGTAAGGGCAGCCCCGGGTGATCTCGACGGGGCCGAACTTGCCCAGCCCGAAAGGCGCGCAAGCGTCCAGGTCCACGACGGCGGCCGCGCCCGCGCCGCGGACCCGCCCGTCCTGGAGCCAGCAGGTCCCGGGCACCCGGCCCGCGCCGCCGGCGGCGATATCCTCGCAAAGCCGGGCGAAGGCGGCCTCCCCTTCCCCCCGCACGACCAGGTCGAAGCCGGCGGCGAAGCACGCCTCCGGATCGGCGCTGGGATGGGGTCCCCCCGCGACCAGGACGAGCCGGGCGGGATGGGCGTCGCGCAAGCCTCGGGCCAAGGGCAGCATGGTCCAAAGCTGGGGCGAGGCAAAGGAAAAGCACGCCAGGACGCGCTCGCTTCGCGCCAGGGCGGCGGCGACCGCCTCATGCAACTCGGCTTCCGCGGTCGGGAAATTGGCGGGCCACCGTCCCGGCAGCGACTCCAGCACCCCCAGCAAGGGATTGAAGCTGAAACGATTCGCCCGGGTGTAGTAAAAGACGGCTTCGATGCCGGGCCTCGCGCTCATCGCGTTGATTATGCAATTTGCGCGAGGCCCGGCACCAACCTAGGCTTGTTCCGCGAGGTATTGCTGGATGCCCATCTGCGCGATCTGGTCCTGGCGGGACTCGATCTCGTCCACGTGGGAGTCCTCGTCGCGCAGGATAGCCTCCAGGATCGTCCTGGTGGCGTGGTCGGATACGGAGTCCGCGAGCTTGATGCCCTCGTTGTACTTCTTGACCGCGCCCATTTCCAGATTAAGGTCGCTGGCGAACTGCTGGGCCACGTCGGCTCCGATGCGTATCTCGCGCAGGTTGTTTACGACCGGCCGCCCCTCCAGAAAAAGGACGCGCTCGATGAGCTTCTCGGCGTGCCGCATCTCCATGATGGCGCGCTTGCGCACCAGCTCCTTGAGCTTGCCGTAGCCCCAATTCTCGGCCATCTCGGCGTGGACCATGTATTGATTGATGGCCGTCAATTCGTCGGCCAGCAGGGAATTGAGCATCTCGATGAGCTTGGCGTCGCCTTTCATGTAAGCCTCCTTGCGCGCATGGGCTACAAATTTGCCAAAACCGCCGGCCCCGCGCCAGAGCCGCAGGGAATTGCCCGCTAATCGCGCAAACTGCAGGGCCCCGAGCCCAGCCGGGTGATCATGAGCGCCGCCCCCAGCATGGAGAGGTTCTTGAGGAAGTTGACCTGCTGCATCGCGGCCGCCTGCGCGTCGGACAGGCCCCAGAAGCGGTGCATGAACAGGGTGACCGGAACCAGGAACAGAACGATCAGCCAGGCCCCCCGGCGGGCGCGGTAGCCGAGCAAGATGCTCAGGCCGCCCAGGATGCAGAAGACCCCGGCGGCCGGCACCGCGACCTTCGCCAGGGGCACGCCCGCGGCCGCGGCATAGGCGGCCAGCCCGGATTGGAAGTGTTTCGGGCCCGCAAGCAGGAAGATCAGGCTGTAGCATATGCGTCCGATCGGGACTACGTATCTCATATTGCCTCCCGAGGAGGCCTCTAGATAACCAAATGCGGCGGGCTCAGCCCACGGACATCGAGTCTCGGCGCCGGCCGCGCTGAAACGCCCAGGCCAGGGGGGCGAAGAGCGCGCATATCCAGACCAGCATGCCGAAGATGTCCATGAACGACATCAGCGCCGCCTGCCTGGCCACCGCGCCGTAAACCAGGCCGTAGGCGGCCCGCGCGGCGTCGGCCACGCCGCGCGACTGCAGCAGCGCCTGCGCATCGGCCAGGCGGCCCTGGAGCAGGGCGCTGGCCTGGTCCAGATGCGCGACCAGGTAGGACTGGTGGACCTGGGCCCGGCGCTGCTCCAGGGAGATCAGGGACGCGATGCCCACGCTGCCGCCGATGTTGCGCAGCAGCGAATAGATGCTGGTGGCCTGGTAGATCTCGCTTTGGCGCAGGGTAGCCATGGTCAGGGTGGTCAGCGGGACGAATATGAACCCCATGCTGAAGCCGTTGAGCACCAGGGGCCAGGAGATGTTGGCCGGGGCGATGTCGAGCGTCAGGCGGCTGAGGAACCAGCAGGTCGCCGCGATGCCGAGAAAGCCCAGCATGAGCAGCAGCCGGTTGTCGACGCGCTTGGTCAGGCGGCCCACTACGAACATGGAGGCCATGGAGCCCAGGCCGCGCGGCATCATGGCCATGCCGGAAAGATAGGCCGTGTAGCCCAGCAGGTTTTGCATGAAGATGGGCAGCAGGACCGTGGTGCCGTAGAGCACCGAGCCCAGCAGTCCGATGAAGGCCACGCCCAGGGCGAAGTTCCGGTTCTTCAGCAGGCGCAGGTTGACCATGGGATGCTTGTCCCGCAGTTCCCAGAGCACGAAGATCAGCAGGCAGGTCCCGGACACGGCCGCGGCCCAGCGCATCCAGGGGGCGCTGAACCAGTCGACCTCCTGGCCCTTGTCCAGCATGATCTGCAGCAGGCCCACGCCCACGGCCATGAAGCCGAAGCCCACGTAATCGATGGTGGCGCCCGCCACGCGCTTGAGGTAGGGCGGGTCCTCCAGGAACAGCTCCTGCAGGAAGAGCCCGAGCATGCCGACCGGTATGTTGATGTAGAAAAGCCAGCGCCAGGAATAGTTGTCCGTGATCCAGCCGCCCAGCACGGGGCCGATGATGGGCGCCACGACCACGCCCATGCCGTAGGCCGCCATGGCCGTGCCGCGCTCCTCGTGCGGGAAGCTCTCCAGCAGGACCGCCTGGGCCAGGGGCTGCAGGCCCCCGCCGCCCAGGCCCTGGAGGATGCGCGCCGCCACCAGTTGGGGCAGGCTCTGGGCCATGCCGCAGAGGGCCGAGGAGATGGTGAAGAGCGCCACCGAGAAGGCCATGTAGCGCTTGCGCCCGAACAGGCTGCTGAACCAGCCCGCCGCGCAGAGGATGATGGCGTTGGAGACCAGGTAGCTGCTGAGCACCCAGGTGGACTCCTCGACGGTGGCGGAGAGGTTGCCCGCGATATGGGGCAGGGCCACGTTGGCGATGGAGGTGTCGAGCACCTCCATGAAGGTGGCCAGCAGGACTGAAACCGTGACCAGCCAGCGGTTGTGGCTCGGCCGCCATTCCTCGTGCGGCATGGGGACCCTAGTGGACCTCGACCACCGGGACCACGGACATGCCGGGAGCCAGCGGCGGCAGCTTACCGGGAGGATCGTCGAAAACGATCTTGACCGGCACGCGCTGGACCACCTTAACGTAGTTGCCGGTGGCGTTCTCCGGGGGCAGCAGGGAGAAGCGCGCCCCCGTGCCCGCCTGGATGCTGTCCACGCGCCCCGGGAAGCTCCGGCGCGGATAGGCGTCGACGCGGATGGCCACCTTCTGTCCCGGCCGCATGTGGGTCAGCTGGGTTTCCTTGAAATTGGCCGTGACCCAGACCTGGTCCGGGACGATGAACATGAGGGCCTGGCCCACGCGCACGTAGGCGCCCCGCTCCACGGCGCGGCGAGTCACCTTCCCGGCGATGGGAGCGGATATGCCGGTATAGGAGAGCTTAAGCTCGGCGGTCTCCACGCGCTTGCGGGCCAGCTCGGCCTTGGCGCGCAGGGAGTCGGCCTGCAGGATGGCATGGTCGTAGACCTGCCGCGAGATGTTGCCCTTGGCGTAGAGCTGCTCGGCGCTGACCGCGTCGAGCCGCGCCTTGCGCGCGTCGGCCTCGGCGGAGGCCGCGTCGGCGCGGGCCTGGCCCAGCGCCGCCCGGTAGTCGGCGGGATCGATCTCCAGGAGCGCGTCGCCGGCCCGGACGGGCTGGTTGTCGTCCACGAACAGCCGCAGGACCTGCCCGTCGACCTGGGGCGCGATCATGACCACATGGGCGTCGATGAAGGCGTCGTCGGTCTCCTCGTGGTAGCGCGACCAGATCCAGTAATGTATCCCGTAGATCAGCGCCGCGGCCGCGACGGCGATGGACACCGCCAGCAGGACCCGAGACCGCCGCGGCGGCGGACTCGCCGGTTTTGGATGTTCGACGTGGTCCATGCTTCCCCCTTCCTCTAAGATCCGAAATCGCCCATGCGGCCCAGGCCCAGGGCCAGGTTGACGCGCGCGTTCTGGTACCGGGCCAGGGCGAAAATGCGGGTATCGCGGGCCCGGGTCAGGGCGGTCTGGGCCTCGAGCAACTCGAGGTTGTCGGCCACGCCCGCCGCGAAGCGGTCGCGCGACATGGACAACTCCTCCTCGGCCAGGCGCTCGGCCTCCTGCGCGGTCCGGACCCGGTCTACCGCGGTGGCCATGTCCAGCAGGGCCAGGCGGACGTCCGCCTCGACCTCGGCCCGCATGTCCTCGAGCCTGGCCTCGGCGGCGTCCCTTTCGGCCTCGGCCCGCCGGACGCGGCCCTCGATCTCGCGCCCCGAGAACAGCGGCACCTGCAGGGCGGCCCCCAGGCTGCCGGTGGTCCGGGCGCTGGAATCGGGCTTGGCGCCGCTGAGGCCGACGTCGCCGGCCACCGAGATCGAGGGCAGGCGCGACTCGCGCCCCGCGGCCAGGCTCTGGCGCGCCGCGCCCAGGCGCTCGGCCGCCACGCGCAGCTCCAGCCGGCGCCCCGCCGCCTCTTGGAGGGCGGCCTCGACCTCCGGCGCCGGCTCCGGGGCGAAGGCCGGCTGTTCCCGCAGCTCCAGGCCGCGGCCCGGCTCGAGCCCCAGCACCCGGGCCAGGCGCAACGCCGCCGCCTGCGCCGCGGAGCGCGCCTCCAGGCTGGCGAGCCGCGTCCGCGTCCACTGGGTCCGGGCCCGGGCCACGTCGATGCCCGCGGCCGTGCCCGCGGCCTTGCGGTCCTCGGCCAGGCGCAGAAGCCCGGCGGCCAGCTCCTCGTCGGCCCGGGCGGAGGCGATGGCCTCGCTGGCGCGGTAAAGCTCGAAATAAGCCAGGGCCGCGGCGGCCGAGACCTGCTCGGCGGCCAGCTGCTCCTCCAGGACGGCGGCGCGCCTCTGCGCGGCGGCTGCGGCCGCCCCGCGCGCGGCGGGCAGGTCGAACACCTCCTGGACCAGCCGCAAGCGGGCATCGAAGGTGTTGAAGGGCCCGATCAGGGTCGGCACCGGGCCCAGCGAGGTCAAACCCTGGGCGGCCAGGTTCTCCCGGAAGGTCCGGCTCTGGCCGGCGGAACCCGTCAGCCGCGGCAGCAGGGAAGAGGCGGCCCGCAGGACCTCGCCGCGCGCCGAGGCCCCTTCATAGCGCGCCAGCCGCGCGGCGAGGTTGTGGCTCACCGCCAGCTCCACGGCCTGCCGCAGCCCCACCGGGACCGGCGCGCCGTCCCCCTGCGCCGCCACGGGAACCCCAGCCAGGATCAGCGCCATTGTGCACAACGGTGCCAGGCGCTGCATTCTTTGCATTCTTGGAGAACTTAGTATTATCGGGCCGATCGAGGAAGAGTCTGATCGGTTCCTGCGGACCACGATAGGATTCAACGGCTGGGATTCTTGGAAATTTGGGGAAAGCCTGACGCCAAGTAGGCCGCGAAGCGGCCTTCGACGCCCTGCAGGGCCTTGCCGGCGATCTGGGCGGAGGTGATGGAGGCGAAGCAGTCGAGCTTGACCAGGGCGTTGAGCGCGGCGTCCTGGAGCTGGATGGTGCGCAGCCGTTCGACGAAGCTGCGGTTGACCAGGCCGACGGCCTCGTATATGGAAACCAGCCGGGTGAGGTCCCAGTCCGGGGCGAGGCCCCGCTGGCTCCGGAAGTACTGGGCCATAAGATACATCGAAATGGCGCGGTAGACCGTCTCCTCGATCGAGGCGAAGGGCAGGTGCGTGCAGACCATCGGCCGGAGCATGTCCAGGTGCGGACAGCCGCTGGCGGCCATGACCGCGCCCATGAGGCTGCTGACGCCCGCCTGCAAGGGCGCCCGGCGCCGATACTCGCGCTCCGCGGTGAGTATGGATATATCCGCCTCCTCGAAGGAGATGCGGGGCCCGAACTCCGCGACCACCGGAGCCAGGTTGCGCGCCACCGGACAATGGCGGTGGCTGGACTCGGCCAGGGGGCAATGGGGACACTTGCGGTTGCCCAAGCGCGTCCACTCCGGGGGCTCGCCCGCGTCCGCGGGCAGCAGGGCCAAGGTGCCGGGATCGAGCCTCAATGTGAACACGCTTTCCCGCGCCCCGCCGAG
>JAQUMZ010000170.1 GCA_028717865.1 Elusimicrobiota bacterium
GGGGTTTTAACCGGGAGTCCTCGTGGGCTACGATATTGGCGAGCAGGACGCGCCGATAGGCCATACTGGTTTTATAGCAAATCACCTTCGGTGCCAGGCATTGCATTCTTGCATTCCCGCCGTCCCCGAGGTTCGCGCGCGGTCCGTCCGGCGCGCGAACCCCCGCGCGCCCTGTTCCTCGTGCGCGCGGAAGGCGATATGCAGATCCAAAGAACCGGACGCAATCTTGTCCAGTTTCACGGATCTTAATGCTGTCGGCCCGACCAAGGAATAGTCGGGCCGGCCGCGCGATCCCGGACGGCGGGATCGCGCGGGGGTTTAACGGCTATGGCAGCGGGAAAAGAGACTATTCGCCGGAGCTTGCCCAAAAAGGCGAGGCGCCAAGGCAAGCGTCGTTCTATCGACTGCCTTGGCGCCCCAGAGGGAGACGGATGCCCGTCCTGAGTCCGGAACGCACCGGCGACTGCAACGGACCGTCACGTCTCGACCGCGGCGCACGTCCCGCTACAACCATGCCTACGTTGCCGACCACTTCGACGACCACCGGACTCAGGACGGGCTCACGAACATCCGACTCAAGGAGTATAGCCGGATTCCGGCCGTTGTCAAGACCCATGTCAAGACTGGGACCGGCCGCCGCCGTTGCGCGGGCGGCTCGCCGCTTTGCTACAATTTCCACCGCGACTTCTGGCGCCGAGAATAAAAATGAAGACCATCAAACTGCTCCCCCCCGTGTTCGCCGCCGCGCTTTTTTCCATGACCGGCTGCATGCACTATACCCTTAGGCCCGACGCGCCCTTCGTGATGCCCAAGTCGGAGGCACCGCCGCTGCCTTTGCGGGTGGGCCTTTCGATCGACGAGCAGTCCCTTCCCGCCGACCCGATGTCCAAGCAGATGCTCAACAGCAAGCGCCTCACGTTCGGCCCACGCTTCGCCGAGGTTTTGCGCGGCTCCCGTCTGTTTCGGGACGTCAAATATCCGCTGCCCCTGACCCGCAGCGCCATGGCGGGCGTGGATCTGGTCATATCCGGCCAATTCGGCTACGAGTTCGTCCAGGACCCCATGCAGGGTCCAAAGATCGTGCTGGTGTGCTTCACCGGCTTCATAACTGGCGCCATCCTCAGCGAGACCAGCCATCATATCGCCAAGGGGGTCTTCTCGGTCGCGGACGCCGCCGGCAACGAGCTCAAGAATTATGATGAAACCATCGACGTGACGGCCAAATCCATGGTTTCCATGTTCGCCGAGCTCAAGACCATGACCAAGGGTCCCCCGGCCGCCCTCGACAACCTCGCCGCCAAGCTGGTCGAGAATCTGATCGCCGACCGAACGATTTTCGAGCGCGTCGCCGGCGTGGCGAGTTCCGCGCCCGCCGAGCCTCGGCCGGTCCAGGCGGCGGCCTCGGCGCCGGCGCCCGCCGCCTCGGGCGGCCAGCCTTGGTGGCGGCAGGACGAGGCCAAGGATGATTCCGGGCGGACCGGGGCCGCGCCGCAGCCGAGCGCCAAGCCGGATAAGAGCCTGGACTCCCAGCTGCTTCCTTAGAAATATGGCCGCCAAATCTTCGTTTTCGGCGTGCGCGGGCGTTCTGGTCTGCGGATCGTTTCTTTTCGGCTTGAACGGCTGCACCGCGACCGACGGCGACTTCGCCCGGGCCAGGTCTCTCAACACGTCCGAGGCCTATTCCGAATTCATCTCCCGGCATCCCTCCAGTTCCCTGCGCGGCCAGGCGGAGAAGGCGCTCGAGAAGACCGCCTGGCGGCAGGCCGAGTCGGAGGGCACCGCCGCCGCCTACCTTGCGTTCCTGAAGCTTGCCTCCGCCAAGAATCAGAACATCGCGCCGGCGCGCGAGCGCTGCCGGCGGCTTTTGGCCGAGGGCAAGGGCCGGGAGGAGGACTATTTCGGCTATCTGCGCCGCTTCGGCGACGAGCCCTCGGCCTCGGAACTGCGCCGGGCCCTGGCCAAGATCCGTTTCGACGGGCTTTCGGAGCGGGAGGGGGAGCTTTTCTCTCTCCAATATCCCGGCACGCCCGAGGCGGAGAAAATCTCCGCCGCCTTGCGCCGCCGGGACTTCCAGGAGGCGGAGCAGCTCGACACCCGGCTGGCCTACGCGTTTTTCCTCAAGCGCCATCCGGAGGGGGCCGAGGCCCGGAAGGCCCGCGGGAGCCTGGAGCGCTTCGCCGCCGCCGCGGACGAGTCGGGAAACGCCGAGGATTTGGAACGGTTGCTGCCGCGCTTGCGCCGGGCGTCGGCGCGGTTGCGGCGCATGGAATGCCGCAACTCCGTCTCCGCCTCCATCCGCGGCCTGTCCGACGTTTTCAGCGCCGAGGCGGAGGAACTGCGCGGCCGGCTGCGCCAGCTGGAAGGCAACGACATCCCCGCTTTTTGCTCCGAGCGCGCGGCGGCCGTCGGCGCGCGCAACCGTCGACAAGCCGCCAACGCCGTCCACGCCCTGGCCCGCCTGATGGAGCGCCAGCAGCAGCTGGCCTCGGAGTTCTCGGGGCCGGACGGCGTCGCCGCGGACGCCCGGGACATCGGGGAACGGGCCGCGGGCCTGGCCGAGGCCAGCGAGATTCAGGAGCTAGAACTCGAGGCCCTTTACGGGAGCATGCCCGCCGACCCCAAGCGGCCGGAAGACACCGCTTCGCGCAACGCGCGCGAGGCGGAACGCCGAGCCAAGCGCGCCTGGGAGCTGGCCCACGGCTCCTCCAAATCCGGCAAGAAGGAGGCGGGCGAAGTCCTCAGGCTCATGGACCGCCAGGCCGACCTTCTGGTGGATATCATCGCCTATCTGGAGCAGCCATGAGGAGTCCGGGGCTGGTCGCGGTCATTTTGGCGTTCGGGACGTCCGCGGCCTTCTGCGTCGAGGACGATTTTCAAGCTTTGGATATGGCCGAGCTTCGCCAGGCGGTAGCCGAATACCGTCACAAGGCCGCCCTGCTGCGCAAGAGCGTGGGGCTGCGCGACCAGAGGATCAGCGACGCCCAGAGCCGCGCCAGCGCCATCGTGGAGGAGGCCGAGGCCGAGGCGGCGCGCCGCCAGCAGCAGGCCGTCGCGGCCCAGCAGCAGGCCGAAGGCGGCAAGGCCGGGCTCGACTTCGCCGCCAGCCTGCTGGGACAATTCGGCGGCAACAGCTTCCTGAACAGCGCCCTGCAATCCGGCATACGTTCCGCGGGCCGGGCCCAGGTCGCCGCGGCCGCGGCGGGAAGCCAGGCCGCGTTCGTGGAAGGGACGGAAGACGTCAAGCAGGCCCGCGCCTACGCCGTGCCTTTGGAGCAGGAGGCCAAATCTCTGGAGGGCGACAAAAAAAAGCTGGCGCTCAAGGCGGAGCAGTACGAGCGCCTGGCCGACGCCAAGGACCTCCTGATCGCGGCCGAGACCCTGCGCCACCGGGCGCAGGAACTGGCCGGCGCCCCCGCCGAGACCGAAAAGACGCCCGAGTATTACCGCTCTATCGTGGAGCGCATGGACGTCTGGTAGGGCCGGCGGCGGAAAAAAGCGAAGGGCACCCAGGCAAGCGTCGTTCTATCGACTGCCTCGATGCCCTTACGTTTTGAGTATAGCAGGAGCGTTTTCATTGTCAAGACCCAATGTGGGCCTAAGAATTAAGATTTAAGCTCAGGCTAAAGCGGCGGCGCGCCGGGGCGCTGGAAGCGCCGGGCCAGCTCGTCGCGCGAAAGCGCCAGCATGGTGCGCCGTCCGTGCGGGCAGAGCGAGCCGTCGCGGCAGTCCTTGAGGTCCTCGACCAGGCGCAAGGCCTCCGCCTCGGATAGCCGGTCGTGGGCCTTTACCGCCGCCTTGCAGGCCAACGTCGCGGTCGCGTTGTGCCGGGCGGCCTCGGCGGCCGAGACCGGGTCGGCCAGGGAGTCGAGCAGGCGGTGGACCATGTGCTTGAGGTCCTCGGCGCGGTGAAACAGCGCGGGCACGCTCAGGCAGCGCAGGCCCGTCTTGCCGAAAGACTCGAAATTGAATCCCAGGCGCTCCAGGCGCGGCGCCTGCGCGAGCACCGTCTGCACGGCCGAGGCGGGCAATTGCAGGGTCATGGGCAGCATGAGCCTCTGGCTTCGGGCGCCTCCCTTCTCTATCTCGGATATGAACTTCTCGAATAAAATGCGTTCCGCCGCGGCGTGCTGGTCCAGGACGAAGAGCCCGCCCGAGGCTTCGAAAACCAGATAGGCGCGCTCGATCTGGCCGAGGAAGCGGAAGGGCGGGGTGAACCAGCGCGGCCCTTCGGCGCCGGGGGTCTCGGCCGGCGCGGCGCGCAACTCCAGGACCTCCTGGACCGGCCTCGGGGCGGGCGCGGCCGCGTAAACCGGTCGAGGCTCGCGCACCTTGCCGCCCGCGGGCGGACGCGCGACGAACAGCGGGGCGGCCGGCTTGGATTTGAGCAGGGCCGAGGCCGTCAGCCCCGAGACCAGCTCGAAAACGTCCCGCTCGGACTTGAACCGGATCTCGCGCTTGCCGGGGTGGACGTTGACGTCGAAACTTTCTCCGGGCAGCTCGAGGTTCCCGACGCAGATCGGGTGCCGGTCGCGGGGGCGCTCGGCGAAGGCCCGGTAAAGGGCCTGCTGGAGCACCCGCGCCGAGACCGGGCGGCGGTTGACGAACCAGTACTGGAGCTCGCGCGTGGCCACCAGGGATTGCGGTCCGGAGACGAAGAGCCGGAGCTTGAGCTCCGGGCGGTCCGCCGCGATCGGCAGCAGTTCGGCGGCGTTCTCGCGGCCCAGGACCTCCAGCATCCTCAGGCGCGGACCCTGCTCCGGATCCGGCTGCGGTTCGAAGCGCAGCACGACGCGGCCCTCCGACTTGTAGGTGAAGGCCGTTTTTGGGTTGGCCAGGGCGGCCTCCTCGACCGCCGCGGCCAGCCGCCCGCGCTCGTAGGCGTCGGATTTCAAGAACTTGCGGCGGGCCGGGGTGTTGAAGAACAGATCGCGCAGCTCCACTATCGTACCCGCGACCGCCGGGGCGGGCCCCGAGCGCAGGACCTTGCCGCCCTCCGCGGCCAGGTTCCAGCCGGTCTTGGCCCCGCGCTGCGCGCTGGTCAGGCTCAGGCGCGAGACCGCGGCCGCGGCGTAGAGGGCTTCGCCGCGGAAACCGAAAGTCGCCAATTTCTCCAAGTCCGAGAGGGCGCTGATCTTGCTGGTGGCGTGGCGCTCCAGGGCCAGGGCGCAGTCCTCGGGATCCATGCCGCAGCCGTCGTCGGCTACGCGCAGGCTGCCGCGGCCCGCCCCCGTGCATTCCACCGTGATCCGGGAGGCGCCCGCGTCTAGGGCATTCTCGATGAGCTCCTTGAGCGCCGAGCCCGGGCGCTCGATGACCTCGCCCGCGGCGATTCGGCTGGCTACGTCCGCAGCCAAGCGGCGGATCGAGCCCATCAGAGCCGCTGCTTCAAGGCCGCGAGGGCCTCGAGCGCCTCCAGCGGCGTCATGGCCTGCGGATCGAGGAGGCGCAGGGCCTGGAGCGCGGGGTTTTCCTCGAACAGGGGCAGCTCGGGATGGTCCGAAGCGGGGCGCGTCGCGGCGCCGGTCAGGCGCCCGGAGGCCGATTCGTTCTCCAGGCTCGATAGAATATCGCGCGCCCGCGCCAGGACGGCGGGAGGCAGCCCGGCCAGGGCCGCCACGTGTATGCCGTAGGAGCGGTCCGCGGGACCGTCGGATATCTTGTGCAGGAAGACCACCTCGGTGCGTCCCTCGGCGTTGGTCCACTCCTTGGCCTCGACGTTGCAGTTGACCACGCCGGGCAGGCGCCGGGCGAGCTCGGTCAGCTCGAAATAATGCGTGGCGAAAAGGGTGCGCGGACCCTGGGGGCCCGCGGCCTGGGCGTAGGCTCCGTGCAGGTGCTCGAGCACGGCCCAGGCGATGGAGATGCCGTCGAAGGTGGAGGTCCCGCGGCCGACCTCGTCGAGGATGACCAGGCTGCGGCAGGTCGCGGCCTTTAGGATGTGGGAGGTCTCCCGCATCTCCACCATGAACGTGGAGGCGCCCTGGGTCAGGGCGTCCTGGGCCCCGATGCGCGTCAGGATCTTGTCGACCACGCCGATGCGGGCCGACCGGGCCGGGACGAAGGAGCCCATCTGGGCCATGACGGCTATGAGCGCGTTTTGGCGCAGGAAGGTGGACTTGCCCGACATGTTTGGTCCGGTCAGGACCATGATGCGCGGCCGCCCGGAGTTGAGCGACAGGGAGTTGGATACGAAAGTCCCGGCCGGCAGGACC
>JAQUMZ010000171.1 GCA_028717865.1 Elusimicrobiota bacterium
ACGGCGCGCCGCGCTCAGTTTACGGCATGTGGTCAAAGCCGTTCGCGAGGTTCGCGCCCGACCGAAGGGAGGGTGCGAACCCCGGCGCCGCCACTCCGGGCGGCGCCGTTCCGTTTGTTCGCCCAGCGGGCTGGGCCGACGATTCCTTGCGCGCATGCTTCACCGCGCTCGGTTTACGGCGTGCGCTCCGGCGGCCCCGCCCGTATGATACAATTCTGTCCTATGGAGGCAGCGCTCGCCGACCTCTTCGCGCGGAGCTTCGGCGCGCGCCCGCAGGACGTCGCGGCGCTCAAGGGCGACGGCTCCAGCCGCCGACTCTACCGCCTGCGCGGCGCGCAGCGCAGCGTCATCGGCGCGGTCAACGCCGACCAGCTGGAGAACCGGGCCTTCATCGCGTTCTCCCGCCATTTCCGCCGCTGCGGCCTGCCGGCGCCGGAGATTTACGCCGAGGACCCCGGGCGGGGCGTCTACCTGGAGGAAGACCTGGGCGACACGAACCTCTTCCAGCATCTCTCGGCCCAGGGCTTCGCGCCCGGGACCGTGGAACTGTACCGCAAGGTCGTGCGGCTGCTGCCCCGGATCCAGATCCAAGCCGGGGCCGGCCTCGATTACGGCGCCTGCTATCCCCGGGCCGGTTTCGACAAGCAGTCCATGATGTGGGACCTCAACCACTTCAAGTACTATTTCTTGCAACTGGCCCATATTCCCTTCCACGAGCAGGCCTTGGAGGACGACTTCCGGCGCCTCGTCGATTTCCTGCTCAAGGCCCCGCGCGACTACTTCCTCTACCGGGACTTCCAGTCCCGCAACATCATGGTGCGCGACGGCCGGCCCTGGATCATAGACTACCAGGGCGGCCGCAAGGGCGCGCTGCAGTACGACATCGCCTCGCTGCTCTTCGACGCCAAGGCCGACATCCCCTTCGCCCTGCGCGAGGAACTGCTCGAGCTCTACCTGGACGCGGCCTGCGAGCTGGCGCCCATAGACCGGGCGGCGTTCTTGAGGCATTATCCGGGCTTCGTCTACATCCGCATCATGCAGGCGCTGGGGGCCTACGGGCTGCGCGGCTTCCATGAGCGCAAACCCCACTTCCTGCAAAGCATCCCCTACGCCGTGCGCAACATCGAATATCTCATGGGCGCCCGCGAGCTTCCGGTGAAGCTGCCCGCGCTCATGGAAGTCATGCGCCGCCTCGTGGGCTCCTCCGCCCTGCGCTGCTACGGCGACGCCAAGCTGCGGCTCAACGTGCGCGTGCAAAGCTTCTCCTACCGCAACGGCGCGCCCGCCGACGAGCGCGGGCACGGCGGCGGTTTCGTGTTCGACTGCCGCGCCCTGCCCAACCCCGGCAAGAACCCGAAATTCTCCAAACTCGACGGCCGGGACGCCCCCACCGCGGAGTTCCTGCGCGGGGAGGAAGCCGTGGAGCGCTTCATGGAACACGCCTGCGCCCTCGTGGCCCAATCCGTGGAGAATTACCGCGGCCGGAACTTCACGGATCTGCTGGTGTCCTTCGGCTGCACGGGCGGACAGCACCGCTCGGTCTACTGCGCCGAGCTGCTGGCCCAGCGCCTGCGCGGCTTGGGCGTCGAGGTCGAGGTCCGCCACCGCGAGCTCGACGGCGACGAAGCCGCCGTCCCGATCACCTGACCGCGATGAGAGCGATGGTCCTGTCCGCCGGCCTGGGCACCCGGCTCGCGCCCCTGACCGAGAGCACGCCCAAGGCCCTCATCCCGGTCGGGGCGACCTGCATGCTCGACATCGTCATCCGCAGGCTGGTCCGGGCCGGCGCCGACGCCGTCATCGTCAACGTTTTTCATCTCGCCGACCAGATCGCCGACTTTATCCGGGGCCGGGATTTCGGCGCGCGCGTGGAACTCTCCCGCGAAAGCGTCCTGCTCGACACCGGCGGCGGGCTCAAGCAGGCGGCCTGGTTCTTCGCCGACGGCCGGCCCTTCCTCCTGCACAACGTGGACGTCTTCAGCGACATCGACCTGGCGGATTTATACCGAACCCATCTGCGCGGCGGGGCCCTGGCCACCCTGGCCGTCTCGGAGCGCCCCAGCCGCCGGGGTTTCCTCTTCGACGCGCAGGGACGGCTCTGCGGCTGGCGCGGCGACGCCGACGCCGCCCCGCGCTGGGCCCGCGGCCCCGTGGCGGACGCGCGCGAACTCGCCTTCAACGGCGTGCACGCCGTTTCACCCGAAATATTCGCCCGCATGAGCGAGACGGGCGCCTTCTCCATAAGCCGGACCTACCTGCGCCTGGCGGCCGAGGGCGCGGCCGTGCGCGCCTTTCGGACCGACTCCCGCTGCTACAAGGACATGGGCAGCCCCGAAAAGCTCGAGGCGGTCCGGGCCTACGTGGCGGCCAACGGTCTGCCGGACTGAACGCCGCCCCGGCCCGGCACGGACCTGACGCCCGGCAGGACGCAGACGACTTGGGTGCCCCGGCCGGGACGGCTCTTGAGCGACAACGAGCCGTGGATGAGCCGGGCGCGATGCCGCATGATGCCCAAGCCCATGCCGCCGCCGGCCTTTCGGCCGGCGGCGGCGCGCAGGCCCCGCCCGTCGTCGGCCACGCTCAGGCGCAGCCCGCGCCGTCCGCGCGTCAAGCCTACGGTGATGACGCGCGGACGCCCGTGGCGCACCGCGTTATGGACGGCCTCCTGGGCGATGCGGTGGAGATGGTTCGCCTCGACCGGGTCGGCCACCAGCACGCCGGGCTGCATCCGCAAGCGACAGTCCACGCCGGAAGTGGCGCAGACATGCGCCGCCAGTCCGGCCAAGGATTCGGCCAGCCCGTCCGGACGCGTCGGGACCGAGGCCAGGCCTCGGGACAGCTCGCGGGTCCGGCGCAGGGCGTCGTCCACGTGCCGCAGCAGCTCCGACATGGCGCCCGCCTCCGGGGAGGCCTGGGCGCGCAGGCGGGCCTGCAGCGCCCGCCCCATCAGCGCGATGCCCGTGAGCTGCTGGCCCAGATCGTCGTGCAGGTCCCGGCCGATGGCGCGCCGCTCCCGGTCGCCGATGCGCAGCAGGGACTGCTCGAGCCGGCGGCGCCGGGAGATGTCGCGGCAGAGAGCCAGATGCAGCAGGCGTCCGCCGGACCTGACCACCGTCGCGTTGATCTCGACGGGGATGAAGCGCCCCCTCCGGTCGACATGGTCCACCTCGAAATCCCTGACGCGGCCTTCCTCGGTGCACCTGGACAGGGATTCGGAGTTCTTTTCCAGGTCATGGGCCGCGGTCCACTCCAAGACGCGGCGGCCGCGTATGTCCGCGGGGCGCCGGCGGCCGGCCAAGCGCGCGTATTCCCGGTTGGCGTCCACGACCCGGCCCCCCACGTCCACGACGACATAGCCGACGCGGGTCGTGTCCACTAGCGTCCAGTAGCGCCGCTCGCTTTCCCGCAAAGCCTCCAGCGCGCGCTCGCGCTCGGCCAAGGCGGCCTCGACGCGCTTGGCTCCGGAGATATCGCTCCAGGTGCTGAAGCAAAGCCTCGCCCTTCCCAGCCGGAAAGGCTTTATGACCACGCCCACATCCAGGAATTTGCCGTTCCTGCGCCGGAACTTGGTCTCGAAGCGCAGGTTGCGGCCCTTCCGGGCCTGCGCGAAATGCCGCTCGAAGTCGGCCTTGGATTCCCTGGCGTCTAGCTGCCATATCCGCCGCCGGAGCAGCGCCCCGCGGGAATACCCCAGGGCCTTGGCCGCGGCCGCGTTGGCGTAAACCAGCCGCCCCCGCCGATCCACGACCGTGAAGCCCACGGGCGCGTTGTCGCAAAAAACCTTGAACATCTCCGAGGGCGTCCGGGGCGGGCTCATCGATCCAGTCTAGACAATTTGCCGACCGGCCCGCCATCCGGCCGCGCAGATTGACTATAATTTCCTGCCCCGCGCGCAAAGAGGAGAAATGAGCCAACCCCAGCCCGAGCATCACGAACCCCACGTCGAGGTCGCGGGGGAGGAATTCACCGAGCTTCCGGACACCTATCCGGAAACGGCGCCCAAGCGCACGCCGGAGCAGATCGAGGCCCACTGGCTGAGGCACACCTATAGAGGAGACATGCCCCAGCTGACCCTGCGCGCCATGCTCATGGGCGGCGCGCTCGGCGCCTTCATGTGCCTGTCCAACCTCTACGTCGGCCTCAAGACCGGCTGGGGGCTCGGCGTGGCCATCACGTCCTGCATACTCTCCTACGCCATATACAAGACGTTCGCCGCGGCCTTCCCCAGGCTTTTCGCCTCCGAATTCACCATCCTGGAGAACACCTGCATGCAGACCGCCGCCTCCTCGGCGGGCTACTCCACGGGCGGGACCATGACCTCGGCCATCGCCGCCTACCTGCTGGTCACCGGCCACCACGTCCCCTGGCCCACCCTGACCTTCTGGACCGTGTTCCTCTCGGGCCTGGGCTGCTTCATGTCCATTCCAATGAAGCGCCAGATGATCAACGTCGAGCAGCTCAAGTTCCCCAGCGGGATCGCGGCCGCCGAGGTCTTGAAGAGCCTGCACACCAAGGGGCGGGAAGCCGCCCAGAAGGCCAAATCCCTGGGCGCGGCCGGCGCGCTGGGCGCCCTGGTCGCCTGGTGCCGCGACTCCGGCAAGCCCCTGCCCTTCGTCATCCCGGGCATGCTCAACCTGCCCGGCTCGATCGGAGGCTTTCCCCTGAGCAAGCTCACCATCTCCTTTGAGCCCTCCACGATCATGATCGGAGCCGGGGCCATCATCGGCTGGAAGGTCGGCTGGTCCATGCTTCTGGGCGGCATTATCAACTACGGCGTCCTGGCGCCCTGGATGGCCCACTTGGGCGTGATAGATCCGACCAAGCTCGGCTACCGCGAGATCGTGCGCTGGAGCACCTGGGCCGGGGCCTCCCTGATGGCGACCTCCGGGCTCTTCATGTTCGCCCTGCAGTGGCGCACCGTGCTGCGGGCCTTCTCCGGAATCACCGCGATCTTCCTGCCCCGGGCCTCCCGGGTCGAGGACGCGATCGCCAAGATCGAAGTCCCCTCATCGTGGTTTTTGGCCGGCCTCGCCGTCTCCGGCCTAGGCTGCATGGCGGTGCTTCGGTTCGCCTTCGACACCACGTGGTTCATGGGCTTCGTGGCCGTGGCCATGACCTTTTTGCTCGCCGTCGTGGCCTGCCGGGCCACCGGCGAGACCGACACCACCCCGATCGGGGCCATGGGCAAGATCACCCAGCTGACCTTCGGAGTCCTGGCGCCCTCCAACCTCACGACCAACCTCATGACCGCCAGCGTCACGGCCGGCGCGGCCAACGCCTCGGCGGATCTTTTGACCAGCCTCAAGACCGGCTACATCCTGGGAGCCAATCCGCGCAAGCAGTTCCTTTCCCAGATGATCGGAGTCGTGGCCGGCCTGGTGGTGGTGATACCGGCCTTCTACGTCCTGGTGCCCTCCGCGGACGTGCTGGGCACGGACAAGTGGCCGGCCCCGTCGGCCCAGGTCTGGGCCGCGGTAGCCAGGCTGCTGGCCGACGGCTTTCACGCCCTGCATCCCACCGCCCGCTGGGGCCTGTTCATAGGCGCCCTGGCCGGCATACTCATCCCGGCCCTCGAACGGCTTTTCCCAAAATATCACAAATTCATACCCTCGGCCATGGGACTGGGGTTGGCCTTCGTCATCCCCTTTTTCAACACCCTCTCGATGTTCATCGGGGCGGCCATCACCACGATCCTGGAGAAGAAAAGGCCTCAATTGGCCGACAAATACGTGGTGACCGTGGCCGCGGGCTTGATAGCCGGCGAGTCCCTGCTCGGCGTGCTTATCGCGCTGCTGACCGCCGCCCACGTGCTCGGCGGCTAAGGCCGCAGCGGGATATCGCGGCCGGCCAGCGCGGCCTCGATCGTCTCGGGGCCCAGCAGGGAAGGGAAGGTCTGCCCCGCGACGCGGCCCTCGCGGTCGATGATCAAGGTCAAGGGCCGGCCGTATACGCCGAACGCCTCGAAAACGGAGCCGGTCTCGTCCAAACCCACCCACCCCGCGATGGGGTTTTTCCGCAGATAGGCGCGCACGACGGGCTCCGTCTCGTCGGTGATGGAGATGAAGCGGACGGGCCGGTCCTGGAACCGCTCGGCCAGGGCGTTGAGGTGCGGCCGCGCCTCTCGGCAGGCGTCGCACCAAGTGGCCCAGAACTCCAGCACCACGACCTGGCCCCGCAGCTGCGACCAATCCGTCAGCCGCTCCTGC
>JAQUMZ010000172.1 GCA_028717865.1 Elusimicrobiota bacterium
CGCCCCGCAGGCGCCGGCCGCGCGCGCGGCGGCCAGCGCGTCTTTCAGCCCGGGGACCAGGTGCAGCCGGTAGGGCTGGTGCAGGCGGTCCTCCATGGCTTCGGCGAGGTCGGCCCAGCGCCCGCGCTCGATGGCCGAGGCCAGCAGCATGGCGCGCGCGATATTCTCCACGGCCGCCTCGCGCGGCACCATGTCGGGCAGCACCGCGCGCGCCTTGGCGGTGGCCAGCTCGAAGTCCGGGACGCAGACCGCCGCGGCCAGCCGGGGGTGGGGCTTCAATAGGTAGCTGCGCACCACGGCGCGGTTCTTGACGCAGACCGTCACGCCGCCCAGCACGGCGGGAGCCGCGTTGTCGGGGTGGCCCTCGAGCACGGTCGCGTACTCGAGTATCTGCTCGGGGCTCAGCGGCGAGGGTCGCAGCAGGGCGTTGGCGGCGCAGACTCCGGCCACCACGGCGGCCGCGCTCGAGCCCAGCCCCCGGGCCAGCGGGATGCGGTTGAGCGCCTTGAAGACCAGCCGGCCCCCGCCCCGGCCGGCCAGCACCGTGCCGGCCGCGCGCACCATTAGGTTGTCGGCGTCGCGGGGGAGGTGGCCGGCGCCCTCGCCCGTTATCTCGACGACGGGGGCTCCGCCGCCGGAATGCAGTTCCAGCACCAGTTCGTTGTGCAGTCCCAGGGCCATGCCCAGGCAGTCGAAGCCGGGCCCCAGGTTGCTCGTGGAGGCCGGGACCACGGCGCGCGCGCGCGCGAGCAGGCTCATGAGCCGGCTCGGGGGCCGCGGCGCAGCGGCGTTTCCGGGTCCTTGAGCCCGTGGCCGGTCAGCACGCAAACGACGGCGCCCGGGAGGCGTTTGCCGCCGCGGGCGAGCTTGAGCAGTCCGGCCACGCCCGCGGCGCTGGCCGGTTCGCAGAATACGCCTTCCTCCCGCGCCAGGAAGCGGTAGGCGGAAAGAATCTCCGCGTCCGTGACCGAGCCGATAAGGCCCCCGGATTCGTCGCGCGCGGCCAGGGCTCCCGCCTTGGAGTAGGGGTCGCCGATGCGAATGGCGCTGGCCAGCGTTTTCGGGCGCTGGACCGGGCGGCCGAGCACGAGGGGCGCCGCGCCGGAGGCCTGGAAGCCCATCATGCGCGGGCGCTCGCCGCCCAGCTCCACGTAGCCCTTCCAATAGGCCGTGATGTTGCCGGCGTTGCCCACGGGCATGAACTGCCAAGCCGGGGCCGTGCCCAGCTCCTCGACGAGCTCGAAGGCGGCGGTCTTCTGGCCCTCGATGCGGAAAGGGTTGGCGGAGTTGACGACGGTGAATTTCCGCTTGGGGGCCAGGCGCAGGGCCTCGGCCAGGGCGGCGTCGAAATTGCCGCGGACGGGAATGATCTCGGCGCCGTGCATGACGGCCTGGGCGAGCTTGCCCCGGGCCACCGCCCCGCGCGGCAGCAGGACCACGCAGCGCAGGCCGGCCTTGGCGGCGTAGGCCGCGGCCGAGGCCGCGGTGTTGCCGGTCGAGGCGCACAGCACGCCCCGGGCGCCCGCTTCCAGGGCCTTGGAGACGGCCAAGGTCATGCCGCGGTCCTTGAAGGACCCCGTGGGGTTGGTCCCCTCGAACTTGAGCCGCACGGCGCCGGGCCGCAGGCCCGCGGCCCGGGCCAGGCGGTCGGCGCGCAGGAGCGGCGTGCCGCCTTCCCCGAGGCTGACGATGGGGGTGTTTCGGGAAAGCGGCAGCCGGCCGCGATAGCGCTCGAGCAGGGGCTTCATGACAGCAGGCGCATGACCGCGTGCCGGCGCGAGACCGCCGGCAGGGCCAGTATGGCGCGCAGGGCGCGGCCGAAAATTTCCGGCTTCGCGGGATGGGTCGTGATCATCACGCAGGCGTCCCGGCCGCCCGTGGCCGGCTGGTGTATGGTCGCGATGGAGACGCCGAAGCGGCTCAGCTTGGAGGTTATGGCGCAGAGCACGCCGGGCCGGTCCAGGGCCGAGAGGCGAAGGTAGAAGGCGCAGTCGGCGGCGGCCGGGCGCGGGGCCGGCGCGGCCGGCGGCGCGGGCGGCGCGGCCTTTCCGGAGAGGATTTCGCGGCCCGCCGCGACGATGTCGCCCAGCACCGCGCTGGCCGCCGGGCCGGCCCCGGCTCCCTTGCCGTAGAACATGAGCTCTCCCGCCGAGGCCGCGCGCACCATGACGGCGTTGAACTCGTCGCGCACGGCGGCCAGGGGGTGCTCCCGGGGGACCAGGAAGGGGGAGACGCACGCCTCGACGCGGCCCGCGGGCCCGTCCAGGCGCACCATGCCCAGCAGGCGCGCCCGCCGGCCCAGGACCTCCCCGGCGAAGGCGATATCGCGGGCATCCAGCTCGCGTATGCCGCGGGTGGGGATCCGCCGGGGATCGAGCCAGGCGCCCGTGACCAGCGAGGCCAGCACAGAGACCTTGTCCGCGGCGTCCCGGCCGTCGAGGTCCAGGCTGGGGTCCTTCTCGGCCAGGCCCAGCTTCCGGGCTCGGCGCAGGGCCGCCTCGGGGGAAAGCCCTTCCTCCATGCGGCTGAGCATGAAATTCGCGGTGCCGTTCAAAATCCCGTGGACGGCGGTGATGCGGTCGCCGGCCAGGCTGGACTCGATGGCCCGCAGCACGGGAACCGCGCCGGCCACGCTGGCCTCGAACCAGAGGCGGCCGCCGCCCCGGGCCCGGGCGCCGCGCAACTCGTCCCAACACCGGGCCAGCAGCCTTTTGTTGGCCGTGACTACGCAGCGCCCCGCGCGCAGGCAGGCCAAGGCCAGGCGGCGCGGTTCGTCGAGGCCGCCCAGCAGCTCGACGAAGACGTCGACGTCGCGCAGGGCGGGCAGGCGGCGGGGATCGGTCAGGCGCCGCACCGAGGCGGGCAGGCCCAGGCGGCGGGCCCGTTCCGGGGCGCGCCGGTCGCACACCGCGGCCAGTTCTATCGGGGCGCCGATCCGGCGGCGCAGGCAATCGCGCCGGGAGCGCAGCAGGCGCACGGTCTCGGAGCCCACGATGCCCAACCCGGCCACCGCCACGCGCAGGCTTCTCACCGTGCGTAGTGTATCAAAAGGGAAACGCCGCTTGCTTTATTTACAGCTAGGCAGATTCGACCTGACGACCTCGAAGCCTCAGCCGCCGAATAAGGGATTCCCGTCCTCGTTTACGATGCGGCCGGCCTCATCCCGCGTTACGGGGGGGGCCGCCGGATTCTTGCCATGCTCAACTCTTTGCGCATCCAAGATGTCCGCGCCGATCTCGTCGATGAGTTGCCGGCGCCATTCCTGGGGGAGGCCGCTCCGGGGCAGCAGCGCTTTGACGCCCGCGGAGGTTCCGACGTACGGGCGGTCCTCGTGGACGACGATCCCGGCGATGTTCTCGTCCTTCAACAAGGGTATCCAGTCCTCGCCCTGGACCGCGTACGCGCCTTTGGTGGTCGCCGCGTACCTGGTTCCGGCATGGTCGACCAGCGCCACGAGCGGGCCATCATCTACGGGGATCGGTACGCGCGACCAGCCCGCGGCATCGCGCATGTAGCAAGCTTTCCGGCCGTTGACGCAGAGCCGTCCTTGGGAGAAGAAATAGCCGTTACTCCAGAAGTCGCGGCCGGCTTTCGGAGCGAGGTCGTCGATCACCTTCCGCCAGTCCCGCCCGTCGAATTCGAGCAGTTCCGTTCCGCTCTGCACATAAAGGCGCTCGCCAAGCTTCAGGAAATTGTCCACGTTCCTGGAATAGGAAGGTGCGAACGTCTCCCCGTCGTAAACCAGGATGCGGTCGCGGTGCCGATAGTCGGAGAAGTCGGTAAAATATACGAACAATTTTCCATTGTACTCGAAGATATTGTTGATAGAATGTCCTTTCAAGCCTAGATATTGCCAACGCCGCACGAGTCTTCGTATGCCCGTCGTTTTCACGTAAAGCCCGTGGTTTGTTCCAGCGTAGAGACGGCCTCCCGCGACAGCCACGCTGAAGACTTCGTATCCGCTGGACAAGGACAGACCCTTGACATGCCGCCACGGCTCCGAGATGTCTTTCTCCGCGAACCCTCCCCTTTTGAGCGGCAGATAGGTCGTCTGCTCGTAACGCACCGGGGTGTTGATCCCCCGGCTGTTCACATCGACCACCCGCGAGCGATCGAGCTCGATCTCATATACATTTTCGCCGCTGACGATCAGGTTGTCCTCGTGCGCGCGGACATTGTCCTTGAAGAAGCCCCAGCCGGAAAGGACTTCCGTCCACGCGCCGTTCCTGAGAAGGTAGACGCCTCGCTCGGCGACCGCGTAGAGTCCGTGGCGGTTGCGCGTCATGACGGTGACGTTGGCATGGGGGAGCGAAAGCATGGCGTTCCCGTTGTCGACCAACTTCCCCACGTCGGCCGGGTTCAAGGAATGGACCCGGACCAGCGCCCTGGCCAGGGCGGTTTCCAGCGGGATATCGGGATTGTTCCTGATGACGTCGCGCGTGGCGCGAGCCCACGCCGCGGTCTTGCCGGGAGTCAGGGAAAGGCCGAAGGCTTGGGCGAATACCCGCTCGATGGCGGCCCAAGCGGGGGAGCGGCCGAGTTCCCGCCGTGTCCGCCCGGAGGCCGGCGCGGGCGGCTCTGGAGCCGGGGCGAGCGTCGCCTCGCCGCCCAGTTGGCCGCCGTCATAGAGAGAAGACAGCATCGCAGTCGGGTCGGCGTTGCGGTTCGCGACCGGGACCAACGCGGACCGGATCGGGGCGGTGACTCCTCCGACGGGCTGGATCGCGGCGTCCGCCTGCGGTTGCGGCGCGGGCAGGGCGGCAGGCCGGGCCGGGCTGACCGCCGGCCGGAGGATCAGCGCGGGCAGGCGGGACGACGCATCCTGCCCGGGCCGCAAGCCCGGGACGGCGCGGCACGGAACGGTCCGCGGGCGGATAGCCCCAAGATCGGCCGGCACACCGCCGACGCGAGCCGCCGGCGCCCGGGCCGATGCCGGGGCGCCCGGGCCTGCGACGACGAAAAAGAGCCCCGCATGCGCGAGACTGCGCCATAGCCTGGCGGCCGGGACGGAGGTCCGTCTGTCTGGATCCATTCTGGAGATGCGTTTATCTTACCGCCCATGCCCTCGCGCCGCATGAGTTCTTCGGCCGAAGGCCGGGCATCTTTTCGTCCTATGCCCCGGTAGGCCCAAAGGCTCATCACCGCGCGGGAACGGGCCGCGGCTTATAGGCGTCCTCAGCCTGATCGGAGAACCCAATGGGGCCCTCGACAACCTGGCGGCCTGGAAACGCAACTGGGTCGGCATGGGGACGGCCATATATTCGATCGTCTGGTTCTGGCCGCCGGCGCGCACCGTCAACTCGCTTTTCTCGCGAAAGTCGGGCGAGGCCGGGGTGGTCGAGTTTTTTCAAAACGGGGCGCCAACTTGCTACAGTATGAGCACCGATGAAACGCTTGGTTTTGCTTTTCGCGGCCGGGGCGGGCGCGCTGGGCGCCGCGGGCTGCGCGGGGGTGTCCTCCATCCTGCGCTACGGCGCCGACGGGCAGGCGGAGTATTTCGTGGACTGCTCGGGCCGGGGCATGACGAGCTGCTACGCGCGCGCCTTGCGCCATTGCCCCCAGGGTTACTTCCTGGTCAAGGACAAGCAGGTGGCCGACGGCAGCAAGAGCGGCTCCTTCTGGGGCAGCTACAAGGCGGTCGGCGGCGCGGCCAACAACACCCGGACCAACTGGAAGAACCAGGTGGTGGTGCGCTGCAAGGCGCCCGGCGCCGAGGCGCCTCAGTAGGCGCCATGCGCTGGTTTTTCCTGGAATTTTCCCCCGCGCATCCCTACGCCGCCGCGGCCTTGAAGTTCATGGTTCTCGGGACGCTCGGGGAATGGCTCGGCGGGGTGGTGCGCGGCCGCGATCTGCGCCCCTTCCCGCTTTCGCGTTTGTGGGCTAAACTCTTGATCTGGGCCGCGCTGGGACCGTTGATCCGCTGGATTTTCTCCAGCTTCGCGCTGCTGGTCGCGGCCCAGGCCGGCTCGGGCCTGCTGCCCGCGGCCTGCGGGCGCGGCGGAACGCCGGCCTTCGCGGCGGCGGTCAGCCTGCAGATGAACCTGCTCTTTTCGCCTTTCCTGATGTACCTGCACCGGGCCCTCGACAACCTGGCGGCCTGGGAGCGCAACTGGGGCGGCATGGGGACGGCCATTTATTCGATCGCCTGGTTCTGGCTGCCGGCGCACACCGTCAC
>JAQUMZ010000173.1 GCA_028717865.1 Elusimicrobiota bacterium
CTCCGGTCTTGCTCCGCAGCAAGGGCCGGGCCTTGGCTCCCTCCCATTGGGCCAAGGTCGCCAGCGCTTCATCGACGGCCCACCATTCGTTGCGGTCCGACATGAGGGCGGCTTCCCCCGGGCTCTTGGACTTGAAGCGCCGCTGCGCGACGGCCGTGATCAGCGGCAGGGCGCGGGGGGACTTCAGCCGCAGCAGCCCCGTCATCGCGAAGACTTGGGCCTCGCTTTCAGGAAGCTTGAGGTACTCGATCAGGCCCGCCTCCAGGTTGCCGCGGTCCCCTTCGATCCGGCGCAGGGAGGCCAGCGCGGATTCCCGCACCGATTTCTCCGGGAAGCGCATGAACACGTCGAAGAGGGCCTTGAGCTCGCGCAGGGTCGCGGGGGGGGTGCGGGCCAGCTTCTCCAGCGCGGCTTGTTTTTGGGCGCCGTCCACGGCCTCGATGAATTGATCGTGAATCGCGGAGAGATCCTCCGTCGGCGCGGGCGCCTCGGCCGCCGACGCCGCCAAGGCCGTGATGAGAAACAGGACGGTGATCATGGTTCCCTCCCCAACAGCAGTTCGCAGGCGGCCTGAAGCTGGCAGAGCCGGTAGCCGTGGGCGTCGATCGCCGATATGTTCCGGTCCAGCAGCCGCAGGTCGCAGGAGCCGCGCAGCAGGCAGGCCGCCGCGCGCCCGGCGGCCTCGCGGTTGACCAAATCCAGGACGGCGCGCTGTCCCGCGAAGCGCATGGCTTCGAAGCAGAAAAATATCACGCGCTCGGCGCGCCGCAGGGCGGGGCGCAGGGCCGCGGCGGGGGCTCGTTCCATCGGGACCGTCATGAAATCGGCGCCGCCCGCGCGCCGGAAGGCCTCGCGGACCAGGGTCAGGGGCCCGAGCGGCCCGGGCTCGAAAGTGAAGCGCGCCGCGACCTCCCGAAAGTCCGGGAAGAGCACGAGCGCCCGGGCGCCGTCGCGCGGCAGCGGCACCGGGACGGCGCCCGCGCGCGCCACGCCCGCCGCCAGGCGGGCGACGCGCAGCGCCAGGCGCGCTCCGGCCCGCGCGTCGGCCCGCGGTCCCGGGCGCGGGAAGCGCAGCAGGGGCCGTATCCGGGCGGCGGCGGCCGACAGGCGCGCCGGGGGCAGGCCGGCGGCGTGGAAAAGCTCCACGGCCTCGCGCTGGGCCGCCGGGTCGTGCGCGATCATGACGATGTCGTGTCCGGCCAAAAAGGCGTCGAGCGCGGCTTGGGGCACCGGGCCGCGGCCCGTCACCGCGCCCATGCACAGGTCGTCCGAGATGACCGCCCCGCGGAATTTGAGCCGCCCCCGGACGAGGCCGTGCGTGATGCGCCGCGAGAAGCTGGCCGGGCGGGCGTCGAGGGCCGGGCAGCGCATGTGCGAGGTCATCAGCGCGGCGGCGCCCGCTCGGCCGGCCTCGGCGAAGGGCGCCAGATGCGTTCCGAAGAACTCCGCGCGGGACAGGCGGATGGTCGGCAAGGACACGTGGGCGTCGACCGTGGCGGCGCCCTTGCCCGGGAAATGCTTTACGCAAGCGGCCACCCCGTGATCCTGCAAGCCGCGCACGAACTGCGTTCCGAGGCGGCCGACCAAGGCGGGATCGGAGCCGAAGGAACGGATGCCGATGCCCGGGTTGTAGCGGCCGCCGGCGACGTCCAGGACGGGGGCGAGGTTCATGCCGATGCCCAGGGGCGCGAGCTCCAGGGCCATCTGGCGCCCCGTGGCGTAGGCCAGGGCCGGATCGGCCACGCGGCCCAGGGCGGCGTTGCCCGGGAAGGCGGTCAGGCCGCCGCGGAAGCGCAGGACCCAGCCGCCTTCATGGTCGACGGCGAAAAGCAGCGGCCGGCCGACGGCCTGGACCAAGCCCCGGGTCAGGGCGCGCAGTTGGCGCGGGTCGTCGATGTTGCGGGCCAGCAGGAGTATGGAGGCCGCGCCGGTCTGGCGCAGCAGACGGATCGTTTCCCGGTTCGGGCGCTTGCCGTATATCCCGAACATGAACACGAATCCGGGGTCGAGGGGCATGAGGGCACGATATCAAATTTGATATCATGCCGGTAGGCGCGGCAAATCCCCATGACCGTCACCGAGTTCCTGAAAACCGCCGTCCCTTTCCTGTCCGGCCTCGGCGAGGAGCAGGCCCATGAGCTGGCCGTGGCGGCCCAGCAGCTCTCTTTCACCAAGGGGCAGACGGTGCTTTTCAAGGGCGTGACCGTGGACGGCCTGCACATAGTCGCCACCGGCAAGGTGGGCGTGTACGCAAAGCCGGACAAGTCCCGGCCGGCCGTGCGCGTGGCCGAGCTTGGTCCCGGCGAGGTGTTCGGCGAGACCTCCATCATGGAGATGGGCACGGCCGGGGCCGCCGTCAAGGCGGCGGAGGACGGGACCCTGATCTTCGTCATTCCCCAGGACGCTTTCCGCGGCATACTGGAGCGCGCTCCCGAGTTCCGCGCCCGGACCGAGGCCTTGATCGCGGCGCGCAAGAAGCCGAGCGCGGGCGCGCGGTAAGACCAGCAAGAGAAGCGCGGGAGCGCAGCAAGAAGAGCGCGGGAGCGCCAGCGACCGCGCCACCGCCGCCCCCACTATGAGGGGGGCGGTGGTTCCGTTGGGGGTGGCTAATGCCTCTCGATCCAATCCGCCAACTCGTTTAGAAAGGCGGGATCGGAGAACATCTGCGCGCCGTGCCCGGCCTTGGCTTTCAAGAACCGAGCGGCGGGGTTGGCGGCGGCGTAGGCCGCCGCGGTCCGGAACGCGTAGCCGTCCTGCGGCGAGGCCGCGACCAGGGCGGGCCGGCCGGGTTCGGGCCGCGGTAGGCCGACGCCCCGGTAATCCATGCCGGGCGACAGCAGGACCAGGAAGCGCGGCCGGGGTCCGGCCCGCGCGGCGAGATTGGCCCCGATGGAGGCTCCAGCGTAAGCGATGCGGTCTGGGGCGACGCCCCGCTTCTTCAGGAACGCGGCGGCGGCCGTGAAATCGGCGGCGGATTTCGGCCATTCCCCGTAGGCGTCGAAACCCTCGAACCCTTGCGGTCCGCGGGGGCCCGTGCGGCTTTCGCCGTGGCCGCGCAGATCCAAGGCCAGGCTGCCGATGCCCCGGCCGGCCAGGAGCGCGGCGAGGGGTTCCCACTCGTCCTTGCCGGCGGCCACGCCGTGCGCCATGACGACGACGGTTCGCCCGCGGCGGGGGGCGCGGTAGCGCGCGGCCAGGGTCCAGCCGTCCGGGGTCTGGAAATGCACGACGGGCGCGGCGGCCGCCGCCAGGACGGCGAGCGCGGCGATCCTAGCGGCAGCGCATGGAAAATTCATAGCCGGAGTTGTACACGGAAAAAACGGAGTCTTGGATGCGGACGATGCTGCGCAGGAATTCCTCGGTCCGATGCCGGAAGTCCTTGTCCGTGGCCCAGCGGTTGTCCAGGACCAGCTGGCGGGCGGCGACCGCGTCCAGGTAGAGCGAGTTGAGGGCGAGCTGCAGCTGCTGCACCTGGCCCAAGGCCAGCAGGCCGGCCTGATACAGCTCGGGGTCGGGCAGGGCCTGCGACGAGGCCATGCGGCAGCGGACGGCCAGGTAATACAGGTTGTTGCGGATCTGGTCGCCGCCTTTGGCCAGGGTGTCCAAGTTGGCGGCGATGGTGGCCAGGCTCGGCTCGGGCTGCGGCTGGGCGAAGGCGTAGCGCAGGTTGTCTTGTTGGGCCTTGACGTGAGAGTCGATTTGCCGGATGTTGGCCACTTGCTGGGCGATCTGGGACGCCACGGCGCCCAGCATCGCCAACAATTGCGGGTCGCTTTGCTGGCGCGCCATGCGGTCGCGAGCCTGCAGCAAGGCGTCGAAGAAATAGCTTTCCTGCCAAAGCCGGGGTCCCTCCGCCCAGGCCGCGGCGCGCATAGGCGCGGCCGCGTGCAAGGCCAGGGCCAGGAGCGCCGGCGCGGCGCGTCTCATGCGCTAAGTATAATGGATTTTTCGGCGCCCGGGTAGGGTTTGACCTCCCCGTTCGGCTTTTGTATCCTGAACGCAGATGCGCAAGGGAGAATTCCTCGCCTTGGCGGGGCGCTTGCTGCTGGCCGTCATTTTCCTGGCGTCGGCGTTCGGCAAGATCACCAATTTCGAGGCCACCACGCGCTATATGGAGGCGCATGGTATGCCGGGGGCGCCGTTTTTCTGCGCCGCGGCGATCGTGTTGGAGGCGTTCGGGGCGATTTCCTTGATGCTCGGTTATATGGTCCGCTGGGCCGCGGCGGTTCTCGTGGCGTTCCTGGTGGCCGTGACTTGGATATTCCATTCCTCTCCCGACCAGCGCATCCAGCTGCTCAAGAACCTCGCCATCATGGGGGGCTTGCTGCAGGTCGCGGCTTGCGGGGCGGGGGAGATCAGCCTCGACGGCCGGGAGCGGCCCAGGTAGCGGGCCGGCCCGAGGACGAATTTTATGACGAAAAACCCCTACGTCGTGCTCGCGCGCAAGTATCGGCCCCAGGCTTTCCCGGATGTGATCGGGCAGCCGGCCGTTTCGGTGACCCTGCAAAACGCCTTGACGTCGAAACGCATCCATCACGCCTATCTTTTTACCGGCCCCCGCGGGGTCGGCAAGACCACCATGGCGCGCCTGCTGGCCAAGGGGCTCGACTGCGTCAAGGGGCCCACGGCGCAGCCTTGCGGCGAGTGCGACCCCTGTCGAGAGATCACGGCCTCCTCATGCCTGGACGTGCTGGAGATGGACGCCGCTTCCCACACCGGGGTCGACAACGTGCGGGAGGCCATCATAGACACCGTCGCCCTGGCTCCCAATCGCGACCGCTACAAGGTCTTCATAATCGACGAGGCGCATATGCTCTCGGGGCCGGCGTTCAACGCCCTGCTCAAGACCCTCGAGGAGCCGCCGGCCCACGTGGTGTTCATCCTGGCCACGACGGAAGCGGCCAAGATCCCGGCCACCATCGCTTCCCGCTGCCAGCGTTTCAGGTTCCGGCCCGTGGACTGCGGCAGTCTGCGCGAGCACCTGGCCCTGCTGGCCGGCAAGGAAAAGATAGCCGTTGACCCCGACGCCCTGGAGCTGCTGGCGCGCAGCGCGGATGGTTCCCTGCGCGACGCCGTCAGCCTTTTGGACCAATGCCGTTCCTTTACGGCCAAGACGGTGACCGCCGAACTCGTGCGCGAGATGTTCGGGTTCGTGTCCGAGGACGTTCTCCTGGGCTTGGCCCGCGCCCTGGCGCAAGCCGACGCGGCGGGCCTCGCCGGCTGGCTCAAGAAGGTCTACGAGGATGGGGTGGAGAGCTCCCAACTGCTCAAGGACCTGCGTTCCGGGCTCCAAGGCGTTTACCTGGCGCGCGTCGGCATGGAGGATCGGACCCAGGCGGCCTGGCTGCGGGCTTTGGAGGGGGTGTCCACCGAGCAACTGCGTTTTCTCGTGGATCGCGCGAATAAAGTCCTGGAGGAGTTGCGTTTTACGGATTCCCCCCGGCTGGCTCTTGAGTTAGGGCTTTTCGGCGCCCTGGAATCCGCGGGAGACCTCGCGGGTTGGGTCAGGCGGCTCGAGGACTTGGAGGGCAGACTGTCCGGGAAGGCGGCGGCGCCTGCGCCCAGGCCGGCCGGCGCCCCCCGCGTCCCCGCCCCTGCTCCCGTTCCCGCCGCCGCCCTGGCCGGTGAGATTTGGCCTCGCTTGGTGGCGCAACTCGAAGAGGAAAAGCCGTCCTTGACGGCCATTCTGCGTTCGGCCAAGCTGGCGGCTCAGCCCGACGGGTCCTGGAAAATATCGTTCCGCAGGGCCTTTGATTTGGAGCAGGCGAATAGAAGCAAGGCTTTGATTGAGGCCAAATTGGCCACACTGTGCGGGGCTCCCGCCCAGTCGGTTTTCGAGATCGAGGCAGGACAAGAGATGGAAGACGTGGTGGATCCCGGCGTCGTGCCGGGAACCGGCGACCGCGCGCCGCTGGGCGAGTGGAAGGATGTGACCGCTCCGGAATCGTCCGTCCAACCTCCGGCTTCTCTGTCTCGAGCCGAAAAAATACTGGGCGGCACGGCGAAATTTATAAAGAAAAAGCCGGCCCCATAGACGGACGGAAGGCATGAGAGCCTGGGGAAGATTGATAGCGTCGCTCAAGCGTCTGCCGGGGATCGGTCCGAAACAGGCGGAACGCCTGGCGCAGCATCTTATTCGGACGAAAACGGAAGAAGTGGATGAGTTGAT
>JAQUMZ010000174.1:0-2557 GCA_028717865.1 Elusimicrobiota bacterium
AACTACTCGGTCGTGGTCTCGACCCTGCTGCCCATCCAGTACGGGGTCTACCTCAGCACCCACGACCTCGCCATCCCGGGCGTCGTGGACATGAACTACGAGCTGGTCATAACCACCAGCGTAATCGTCACCAATATCGGCAACGTAACCGAGACCTTCTGGCTGCGGGCGACGACGACCACCGCGGACAGCCCGTGGCACATCGGCGCCACGCAGCAAGTCGACCGCTACGCGCTCTCGGCCGTGATGAACGCCACCCTGCCCGCCGCGGGCGAGTTCGGGGCCGAGGACAAGCTAGACGATCCGTACGTGAAGGCCACGGGCACGGTATTCGGCCTGGGCCAGGACGGGACCTCCGTGCCCGCGGGCGCCTCGCGCCTGCTGTGGTTCAAGCTGATCACGCCCACGGCCACGACCACCGTGGAGCCGCAAAACATCCGCATAACGGGGACGGCGACCGCGCCATGAACAAGACAACCTCAGCACGGGCGGCCCGGATTCTGCTTGCGGCCGCGGCTTGGCTGCTGGCGCCTTCGTGCGTCTCGGCCAGGATCGGGTTGGCGGCCCGCTTCGGCGACGTCGTGATCGAGGGCCTGGAGCCGGGCCGGACCTACGATTTGCGCGAGCAAGTCGGAGTGCCCTTCGCCGTGGAAAATCGCGGCGATGCTCAGGCCGAGGTAACCGTTGAATTCGAGCTCCCTTCCGCCTCGGTCCTGGCCCCGGGCTACGAGGCCGTGCCCGATCCGACGTGGTTCAAGGCCATCCCGGAGAAAATGACCCTGGGGCCGCACTCCCTGGGCTACTTCGAGCTCCTGGTCAGCATCCCCGATGACCCGGCGCTCAAGGGCAAGAACTACCAAGTGACTATATACGCCCATACCGGACCCTCCGGGATGTTCGCCGTGGGAGTGCGCAACAAGTTGCGATTCTCAATCGGGCCGGGCCCCGCGACCCTGGCCGAGGAGAAGCGGAAAAAGTCCATGCAGCGGCTGGATTTCGACGTGACGCCCAAGGCGATCTATCTCAACGACGTGCCGACGGGGGTCCGCTACGACGTTCTGAAGGAGGGAAGGAAGTCCATCCGCGTGGCCAACTACGCGGAGGAGCCGTTGCGCGTCGCGCTGTCGGTCAGCCCAGAATGGGACCGCAGATTCGCCTTGCCCGACGGCTACGAGCCGATGCCGGATCCGTCCTGGCTCGTCTTCAAGTCGTCGATCGTGGTCGTCGCGGGCGGGGAGATCGGACAAGGGCTCATCGAACTGCGCGTGCCCGACGAGACCGGGTTCAAGGGCAAGAAATACGCGGCCGTCGTAACGACCGCGCTGGAGCAGGGCTTCTGGCTCGATGCTCCGGTGCGCGTTTTCTTCGAGACCAAGCCATGAGGAACCAACACGATGAAATCTAATATGACGAGAACCCCCGGCGCGGGGAGCGCGCGAGTCGTGCTGCTGGCGGCCGCGGCCTGGCTGCTGGCCGCGGCCCCGGCCCAGGCCAGGATCGGGCTGGCCCTGCGCTTCGGAGACGTGGTCATCGAGGGCGCGGCTCCGGGCAAGACCTACAACCTGCGCGAACAGGTGGGACTGCCCTTCGGGGTCGAGAACCGCAGCGACGTGGAGATGGAGGTGGTCGTGGAAGCCCTCATTCCCAACCAGCACGAAATCGCGGCGGGCTACGAGGCCGTGCCCGACCCCACCTGGATCAAGGTCGTTCCGGAACGCATGACCATCGGAGCGCGCGCCAAGGCCTATTTCGAGCTGCTCCTGACCGTCCCCGATGATCCGGCCCTCAAGGGGAAGCACTTCCAAGTCATCATCTACGCGCACACCGGGCCGGCCGGCCTCTACGCGATCGGCGTGCGCAACAAGCTGCGCTTCTCAATCGGGCCCGGCCCCGCGACCCTGGCCGAGGAGAAACGCATGAAGGCCATGCAGCGGCTGGATTTCGACGTGACGCCCAAGGCCCTCTACCTCAACGACGTCCCGGTGGGAGTCCGCTACGACGTGCGCAAGGAGCAGAAGAAAACCATACGGGTGGCCAACTACGCGGAGGAGCCGCTGCGCATGGCGCTGTCGGTCAGCCCCGAGTGGGACCGCAGATTCGCCCTGCCCGAAGGCTACGAGCCGATGCCGGATCCGTCCTGGCTCGTCTTCAAGTCGTCGATCGTGGTCGTCGCGGGCGGGGAGATCGGACAAGGGCTCATCGAACTGCGCGTGCCGGACGAGGCCGGATTCAAGGGGAAGAAATACGCGGCCGTCGTTACGGCCGCGCTGGAGCAGGGCTTCTGGCTCGACGCGCCGGTGCGCGTATTCTTTGAAACCAAGTGAGGAGATCGCGATTATGAAAGAGATTTGGACGCGCTCGAACGCAGACGGAAGCATGCGACGTGACAATCCGCGAACTACAGGAGAACCACGACAAATGAAACAAAAGACAAGCTGGGCGCTGGCCCTGGGGCTGGCCCTGGGGCTTACGGCGGCGCGGGAGGCGGCGGCGTGGACGACCAGCGACTCGCTGACCATCACCATCACGCCGGCGAACTACTACGCGCTCGACATCA
>JAQUMZ010000174.1:2657-6148 GCA_028717865.1 Elusimicrobiota bacterium
CGGCCAGCGGGGAGCTCAACGCCCTGCAGGCCTGGGCGGTCTTCACCGACACCTCGGTGGCGGCCTCGCCCTCCAGCGGCGGGGCCTTCAACGGCACCACGCCGGCCGACAGCACGGACCTCATCGACGCCGACAGCCGCGTGGGCGACGGCGGCGGGGAGACGGCGCGCTTCGTGCTCGCGGCGACCGACCCGGGCTACAAGAGCATGAACGACATACCCAACTCGGCCACGGACGCGGCGGCGAGCAAGGCGCACTTGTGGTTCAAGTTCCACACCCCGCCCTCGAGCACCGCCACGGCCGCGCAGAAGCTCTACATAACGCTCACGGCCATGGCGCCGTAAAGGGGGGACCGGGATGAACGCGACGCATAAGACGGGACGAAAGGAGGACGCATGAGAGCAAAAACAAGCTGGGCGCTGGCCCTGGGGCTGGCCCTGGGGCTTACGGCGGCGCGGGAGGCGGCGGCGTGGACGACCAGCGACTCGCTGACCATCACCATCACGCCGGCGAACTACTACGCGCTCGACATCACGACGACCGACGCGCACATGGACCTGGGGGTAGTCGACGTCAACCTCGACACCTTCACGGTCCGGCCGGCCACGGTGACCGTACAGAGCTCGCTCGCCGCCACGGAGATGAGCCTGACGGCGAGCCTGGGTCCGGACTGGACGCTCGACGCCAACACGGCCAGCGGGGAGCTCAACGCCCTGCAGGCCTGGGCGGTCTTCACCGACACCTCGGTGGCGGCCTCGCCCTCCAGCGGCGGGGCCTTCAACGGCACCACGCCGGCCGACAGCACGGACCTCATCGAGACCAGCAGCCGCGTGGGCGACGGCGGCGGGAGGACGGCGCGCTTCGTGCTCGCGGCGACCGACCCGGGCTACAAGAGCATGAACGACATACCCAACGAGGGCTCGGACCCGGCGGCGAGCAAGGCGCACTTGTGGTTCAAGTTCCACACCCCGCCCTCGAGCACCGCCACGGCCGCGCAGAAGCTCTACATAACGCTCACAGCCATGGCGCCGTAAAAGGGGGGAACGAGAAGAGATCGAGGCAGGCATGAGACAGCGAGACGAGGGATGACATGAGCAGGGGCTTGGGCAGGTTGATGGCTCCGCCCGCGAGAACGGCGCTTCTGGCGTCGCTCCTGGGATGGGCTATTGCCCTGCCGCCGGCATTGCTCCACGCCGCCGAACCCCCGCCGCCCAGCGACTCGCTGACCATTACTTTCACCCCCAGGGACGTCTGGCCGCCCGCGCCCGTGCAGGATCTGGCCGCATCGCCCGGCGCCGAGGGGCAGTTGCTCCTGGAGTGGACCGCCCCGGATTCCAACGGCGACCTCGTGCCGCAGAAGACCGCGGTGGCCGGCTACACCGTGCGCATCGCGACCTTCTCCGCCGACTCCGTGGGCAGCACCACCACCTGGTGGAACATGGCCCAGGACGTCAACGGAGAGCCCATGCCGGCCTTCCCGGGCACGCCCCAGTCCCTGCTGCTCAACGGCCTGGAGCCAGGCTCGACTTTCTACGCCGCGATCTTGAGCTCCGACTACTCGGCCAACGTCTCCACCATCGACGTCCACGCGGGCACCCCGGGCCAGCAGGCCTTCGCCCTGGTCTTCGACGCCGTGCCGCCCGCCCCGACCGACCTCTCGGCCGTGGCCGTCAACGCCTCCACCATACGCGTCACCTGGACCGCCCCGGCCGGCCCTGACCTGGACTTCTACAGGCTCTACATCGACCAGACCGATCCCTACGACTTCGCCGACACCTCCGTCGTAGCCGTAGACCTGTCCACCGATACCTACATGCATACCATGCTCGGCCCCGGCACCTACTACTACCGCATCGCCGTGGTCGACAAGGGCGCCCCCGACTGGCGCGGCCACGCCCTGGAAAGCGCCCCGTCGAGCTTCTCCTCGGAGACCATACGCCTCGTCGTGCGCCCCCCGCAGGCGCCCTTCGGCATCGACATCGCCACCAACCCCTCCGGCGCCAGGATCGACTGGCTGCCCGTGCGCCGCTACGACGACCTCACTCCCTTCGCCGATCCCCTCGCCCCAGGGCCCCAGGAGCTCTCCGGCTACCAGGTCTATCGCGCCACCGCCGCCACCCACGTCGACTGGACCAGCATGATCTCCCTTTCCACCGACACCCTCACCTGGACCGACCCCGCCGGCGGGCCCGAGTACTGCTACTCGGTCAAGGCCCTCAACGGCACCGGCGCCTCCCCGCGCTCCATGGCCCGCTGCAGCGCCGACGAGAGCGCCTGGGTCTCCACGCCCGACGACTCCTCCTCCCTGCTCATCCCACTGCAATGGGTCAAGGCCCTCATGGGCGCCCCCGGCCAGCCCGACACCGCCTACCTCGTCAAGGTCTCCAGCGCCCCCTGCGACCCCGCCAGCGGCGTCATGAAGGATATCCGCTTCGCCACCTACCGCGGCGGCGCCCTCGTCGACCCAGCCCTGCGCCTAGACGGCCTGGCCACCCTCACCCTCCACTACCAGACCGGAACCTCCTCCGTCGTCCCCTCCGGCCTCGACGTCGCCGCCCCCGCCCCCCAGCCCGGCAACCTCAGCGTCTTCTGGTTCAACGGCTCCAAGTGGCTCCAGCTCTACGGCAAGCTCGACAGCATCGACCGCGTCATGGTCGTCGAGACCAGGTTCTTCGGCGAGTACCAGCTGCGCCTCGCCGCACGCGCCAATTCCTTCACCTTCAACCCCGCCGGCATCACCAACCGCTTCATCACCCCCAACGGCGACGGCAAGAACGACAACGTCGTCTTCTTCTTCGATAACCCCGCCGCCGCCGAGGTCGTCGGCAAGATCTTCGACAGCCGCGGCCGCCTCGTCGTCGGCGCCCTGCCCGTCGGCCCCGCCCCCAACAGCCTCATCTGGGACGGCTCCGCCAACGGCGCCCCGGTCGCCTCCGGCCCCTACATCTACCAGATCCAGGCCGACAACAAAACCTTCACCGGCACCGTCTACGTCATCAAGTAATCTCTTGGTGCCACGCTTTCAGTAACTTCAGGAACTCCGCCCGCGGTGGGGAAGGGGAAGGCCGGACGCCGTCAAGGCGCCGCAGCGCCCAGGGCCTTGGAGACCAGTTCCAGGTTGCGCCGGGCGAGGGAATGTCCCGGCGCCAGACGCAGGGTCAGCCGATAGTGCTCCGCGGCCTCGCGCAGGGCTCCGCCCTGGGCCAGGACGTTGGCCAAATTGCAGTGGGCGTCGGCGAAGCCCGGATCGAGCCGGATGGCCTCGCGATACTCGGCGATGGAGGCCGCGGCCGAGCCCCGGCGCAGCAGGGCCGTGCCGAGGTTGTTGTGGGCGCCGGCCGAACGCGGATCCAACCGCAGGGCCCGGCGATAACGGTTGATGCCCTCGTCGACGCGCCCCGCGCGCAGCAGGGCCGTGCCCCAGCCGTTGTACGCCGCCGCCGAGGCGGGATCGAGCCGCAGGGCCTCCTGGAACTGCGCGAAGGCCTCCG
>JAQUMZ010000175.1 GCA_028717865.1 Elusimicrobiota bacterium
CATCGGGTCCATCGTGGCCAAGTTCCTGCAGGCCGACCTGGAGGCCTTCCTCCTGGTCGACGAGGCCACCAACGAGCTCGTGACCCAGCCGGGGGCCTACGGGCTCGAGGGCGAGGACCAGTTCTACCGCATCGCCCTGGAGCGCGACGAGGCTTCCTCGGTGCGCGTCTTCAAGACCCGGCAGCCCTTCCTTTCGGCCGACGCGCAGGCCGACCCCCAGGTCATCGCCCATTACGCCAAGCTTTGGAAGATACACTCCCTGCTGGTCATCCCCCTGCTGGTGGAGGAGCGCTGCATCGGGGTCATGCGGGTGGGCAGCTTCCAGAAGGAATTCTTCAGCCGCGAGCAGGTCGACATGATGACCATCATCGCTGAGGAGGCGGCCGTCATCGTGGAGACCGCCATCCTGAACCGGAAACTCTCCCAGGTGGCGGAACAATTGGCGGCCCTCAATCGTATGAAGAGTGAGTTCGTGTCCACCGTGAGCCACGAGTTCAAGACGCCGCTGACTTCCTTGTCGGGCTTCTTGACCGTGCTCCTGGACCAGGAGGCGGGGGAGTTGAACGCTCAGCAGAAGGAGTTTTTGGGCATCGCCAAGAACCAGGTGACGCGCCTGACGAGCATGGTGGCCGACCTGCTCGACGTTTCCCGGCTGGAGGGGGGCATGGACATGGAGAAAGCCCCCGTCAGCCTGGAGCGGATCGTGCGCGAGAGCGTGGAGAACCACCGCCAGCCCGCCGAATCCGGGCGCAAATCCGTGGTCGTGGAGCTGCCCGGGAAAGTTCCCCTGGTCGTAGGGGACGCCCGCTGGCTCGGCCTGGCCGTGGACAACCTGCTTTCCAACGCCGTCAAGTTCAGCCGTCCCGGCGGGCGCGTCGTCCTGCGCCTGGCGGACAAGGGCGAGGCCGTGGAGCTGTGCGTCGAGGACGAGGGCATCGGGATACATCCCGAGGATCAAGGGCGCATCTTCGAGAAGTTCTTCAGGGCCCGCAACCGCGCCGAGATCCCGGCCCCGGGGACGGGGCTGGGGCTGACCATCGCCCGCGAGGTGGTCACCCGGCACGGCGGCCGCATCTGGTTCGTTTCCGAGATGGGCAAGGGCACGCGGTTCTATCTCGCCCTGCCCGTGCCGCGCTCCGCGTCCGGGGGCAACGATTGATGCGCCGGCTCTGTTTGGCGTCGGCCGCCGTCCTGCTGGCGGGCTGCGCCGGCCTGCGGCCGGGTCCGCAAAGGGGCGGCGTGACCGTGGACGCCGAAGGCGCGGCGCCGGAGCTTCCCGAGGCGATCGCCCAGGCGGAGCGCCAGGCCGTCTCCGAGTTGGTCGACCTGTTCGTGTCCTCGTCCGCGCGGGCGGCGTCGGGGCGGCTCATCGAGGACAAGTTCCTTTCGGCGCCGAGGGCCTATCTGCGCCGTTTCAAGGTGCTGGCCCGCGGCGGCTCCGGGCCGGGCGTGCGGGTCCGGGTGCGTTGTCTGGTCCGCGCCGACCGGCTGGCCCGGGATCTGGACGAGGCCGGCTTGGTGCGTCCCGAGGGGATATCGGGCAGCCCGAAGCTCGTGATTTCCATAAAGGAGGGAGGCCCGGGCTCGTGGTCCGATGTCGGCTACGCCTCCGACATGCTGCGGCGCCGGCTTTCGGCGCGCGGATTTCGGGCCCTGGACTTGAGCGACGGCCTCGAGTCGAGGCGCCGGTTCTCGGGTTCGCCGGCGGAAGCGCTTTCGGCGGCCAAGGCCGCCGGGGCCGGCGTTATTTTCGTCGCGGAGGCCTCCGTTCAGCCCGCGCCCGACGCGCGTCTGGCCGGCTACCAATCTTATCGCGCCCGCCTGGCCGGCCGGGCCCGCGAGACCGGCTCCGGCCGCCCGCTGGGAGAGATCGAGGTCGAGGCCACGGCGGTGGATATTTCCTCCGCGGCCGCCGCGGCCAAGGCCCTGGAGAACGCCGGGGCTCTGGCCGCGGACCGGCTCGCCGCGGCCATGGACGGGCGCTTCCGCGCGCGCACCGAGCTGGATTTGAGCGTGCTCGGCCTGGGCGGCCTGGCGCGCGTGCGCGCTTTCGTCGAACAGCTCCGGGGCCTGCCCGGGGTGGCGGGCGCCGCGGTCTCGGCCTGGGCGAGCGGGGGCGTGCGCTTCAGGGTTTTCGTGGAGGACGCGTCCCCGGACGAGTTCACGGCCCTGCTGCTGAGGCTGCCCGGCCAGGCCTTGAATGTCCGCGCCGTTGAATCCGACTACAATTTTATAGAGCTCGAAGCGAGCGGGAGCGGGGCTTGATGCTGTCGCGGGTCCATTCCCTGGGTTTGCGCGGCGCCGAGGGCTATCCCGTACTCGTCGAGCTCGATCTGGCCAACGGGCTGCCGGGCTTCACCACGGTCGGCCTGCCCGACGGCGCGGTCCGCGAGGCCAGGCAGCGCGTGAGCGCCGCCCTGCGCAACTCCGGCTTCGGCTTCCCCGCGCGCAAGGTCACGGTCAACCTGGCGCCGGCCCAGGCGCGCAAGCAGGGCTCGCATTACGACCTGCCTATCGCCCTGGCCTTCCTCTGCGCTTGCGGCCAGCTTGGGGAAGGCGAATGGACCCGCCGCTTCTGCTTCGTCGGAGAGCTGGGCTTCGACGGCGGCCTGCGCCCGGTGCGCGGGGCGCTGGCGATGGCGCTGCGGGCGCAGGAGCAGGGATTTTCCGGCATCGTGCTGCCGCGGGAAAACGCGGCGGAGGCCGCCGCGACCGGCTTGCCGGCCTACGGAGCGGCGTCCCTGCGCGAGGTGACCGATTTCTTGGCCGGCGCTCCGAACGCGACCTTGTCGGCGTCGAGCGTGCAATTCGGCGCTCCGAGCGCGGCCGTCGCCCGGCCGGAGGCGGCCCTGGATTTCTCCGACGTCCGGGGCCAGCGCCTGGCCAAGCGCGCGCTGGAGCTGGCGGCGGCGGGCGGCCATCATGTCCTGCTCGTGGGCCCGCCGGGGTCGGGAAAATCCATGCTGGCCCGCCGCCTGCCCTCCATCCTGCCCCCGCTCTCGCGCTCCGAGGCCATCGAGGTCACGCGCATCCACTCGCTGCGCGGGGCGCGGACCCCGTCCGGGCTGGCCGCCCTGCGCCCTTTCCGCTCGCCCCATCACTCCGCCTCCCAGGCCGCCTTGATCGGCGGCGGGCCGCAAGCCGAGCCGGGGGAAATCTCCCTGGCCCACGGCGGGGTGCTGTTCCTGGACGAGCTGGCCGAGTTCAACCGAGCCGCCCTGGAGGCCCTGCGCCAGCCCCTGGAGGAGGGGCGGGTCGTGGTGGCGCGGGCGCGGCAGACCGTGGAATACCCGGCCCGCTTCTGCCTGGTGGGGGCCACGAATCCCTGAAGTTGCGTTGCCTATCTGCCATGATTTCGGAAGAAGAAGGGAGATAGCCCAGGTTGATTTCAATATCCCCTGAGCCGATAATGATTTTTTCAACGATTTGCTCAATGATGCTTCGCTTCTCCTCTCTCGTAAGGTCTGGCCACCTGGAGTAGAGGTCTTTTGCTTCATTCAGTATCTCATCGCTGGATTGAAGCTGGATTTTGGCATAGTCAATCTCTGCTTGAAGAGCAGGGATTTGGTCGGATAGCTGCTTCTGCCTCTCTTCCAGGGGCTTATACTTGGCCCCGAAGCCGTCCTTGGTAATCTCGTCAGCCAAGTAGAGCTGCATCATCTTGTCCATTTGGCTGGCGAGCTTTTGTTGCTCTCCAGCCAAGGACAAGAGGAGTTCCTGCTTCTCTTTGATGGTCTTGTCCGCGTCTTCCAGATAGCGGGAGAGTTGCTCCGGGGAGCAGAAGGAACTTTTGAGTTCTTCGTGGAACACGGCTTCCAGGTCTTCCACACCAATCTTGTTGCGGCACTTGTAGCAGACGTGCTTGGGGGTGTTGGAAGGGACATACATCTTCTCTCCGCACTGGCAGTAAACAAGCCCGGAGAATAACTGCGTGGTTTTTTTGGCCGGCGGCTTGCGGTTTTGGAGCCGCTCTTCAATCAGGGCGTTGCACTTGTTCCAAAGTTCTTCCGAAACGATTGGTTCAATATTGAAAAGCACCCAATCCGATTCGGGTTTGAGCTTCCAGGACTTGCCGTCTCCTTTGGACTTGGTGTAGTTGGCCCGCCGCACTCCTTTGGCCGAAAAGTCGGTGATGAGCCGATGAATGGTTGTATCCGTGAACTTGCCGCCCTTCCTGGTGCGGTGTCCCATTTCGTTGAGGAGCCGGGCCACGGTTTTCTTCCTGCGGTGTTTCCAGAAGAGTTCATAAATGAGCTTGCGGATTGGGGCTTCCTGGGTATTGATGATGAGTTGCTTGTCTTTCCATTGGTAGCCGAAGGGGGCGGCTCCGCCAAGAGGTTTTCCGAGCTTGGCTCTGATTGGGACAGAGGCCGCGACTCGGGAAGCGATTTCTTCCCGCTCCCATTGGGCCATTGCCGCAATCATCGTATAGAAGAGGCGTCCGGCAGGGGTGGAAGTGTCTATGGACTCTTGGAGGGAAATGAGGTCGGCATTGTGTTGGTTGAAAAGGTCGGCGAACTCCAATAGCTCCCTGGTGTTCCGGGCGAGGCGAGCCAGTTTGGAAAAAATGAGCCCCGTGATGTGGCCGCGTTTGATGTCAGCCAGCATCCGTTTGGCTTCGGGGTGCTCAATGACGGACTTTCCCGAGACCGCTTCCAAGTGATAAACCTCTTTCACCTTCCAGGCCTTGGACTCGGCGTAGTAGCGGGCTCGCTTCTCGTGGTGCTCGGGGCTCTCGCCCTGGGCTTGGTCTTCGGTGGAAACCCTTATCCAAATTCCAACGGACTTCGCGGGAATGTCTTTCATGACGATACCCCCTGCTTGCGCTTGCTTCGTTTCAGGAGAGGCAGGAATCCTTTCTGTGGCTTGGCATGAAGAAGCCACCAAAGAAATTCATCCAGACCATCCCATTCTATTTTGTTTGGGTACACTTGGACCACAAACTCGGAAAGGAGAATGCGTTTGGATTTCATGCTTCCTTATACGCCAAGGGGGCCGATTTTGTTCCATCACGGAATGAGCAGCATGGCACTAAGGCATAGAGCGACGGCATCAAAAATTCCCATCCGGTAGGTCTCGCTCATCCATGGGTCGCGGTGTTTCGGAAGCGGCAGAAGTTCCGGAAATTGTTCGCTCACAACCTCGGCGATTTGCTCTTTGTTCCGGGCTCCGAATCTGGCAAAGGCATGATGCACGGTCTTGGGCGCAACAAACTGGACCGGGACATTTTTCTTCCTGGCTGCAAAAAGGATGTGGCTCAGGAAGACCTGCACATCGTGGCACCTGTGCGAGCTGTCATGGCGGCAGTCCTCAATCACAATCTTGGTCGGGTGGTATTCCTCAATGAGTTCTTTAGCCCGGTCTATGCAGGCGGCCTGATTTTTCTGGCGTCGGGAGACGGGTTTCTTTCTCCGGCGGTTGCAGACAACAATTCCCCAATCAACAAGAAAGAGGTGGTCTTCAAGAACGGCATAGCCGAAGCCCTTGGAAGACGGATTGATGGCAAGGATGCGTTGAGTGGGACGCCGGTGTCTCATTCCGCGGACATGTTTTCAATGGCTTCCTCGGCGAGGAGGAGTTTCAAAAAATCAATCTTCCTTATCGTGAAAGAGCTGAGCGGTTCTTCAGTGAGACGGCGCAAAAGTTTTCTGGCACGCTTCCTCATATCCTTCGCAACTTCTTCATAAGCGCCGGCAAAAAGAATTCTGGCCGGCATGGCGTAGATGGCTTCATAGGCGATAATGTTTTTGGGATGCGGAAGACGGCGGCCGGTCTCGTGGATTCCCACGACGGTGCCGTTCCGGTGGCCGAGAAGAAATGCAACTTCTTTTTGGGTGAGCCGGCTGCGTTTGCGATACGTTTTGAGGTAATTGTTGAGAGTACGAATGCCCATGTCTTTTACGATAACCCACCCAGGAGCCCTGAAACGGCTGACATAATCCACACCGGCGTGGCTTTTCTGTGGATAAGAAAAAGCGAGGGAAGCAATTTGGGTCTTCCCTCGCTTTGATGATGGCTATTCTCCTGCCCCCGACTTTGTTTCTTCCCTT
>JAQUMZ010000176.1 GCA_028717865.1 Elusimicrobiota bacterium
CTCTTCCGATCTCGAGCAATTCGGTGGCGGCCGGGGTTCTGTTGTCCTGGCTGGGTTTCACCTACTGGCAGTTCTGCCAAGGCGTGCGCCTGGAGTTCGTGGCCCCGGCGGTGGCGCTGACGGGGTCGTTCCTCCTGCAGACCGGTTACCGCGTGCTGACCGAGAGCAAGCAGAAAAAGTACATCCAGCAGACCTTCGGACAGTTCGTGTCGCCGGAGGTCGTGGAGAAGCTGGTGGCCGACCCCAGCCTGGTCAAGCTCGGCGGCGAGAAAAGGGACATGACCGTGCTGTTCCTGGACATCGCGCATTTCACCACCATATCGGAGAAGATGCCGCCCGAGACCCTGATCATCTTCCTGAACAAGTATCTCTCCGCCTTGAGCCAGGTCATCCAGGGCCGGAAGGGGACGATCGACAAGTACATCGGCGACTGCATCATGGCGTTCTGGAACGCCCCGCTCGACGACGCGCGTCACCGGGCCAACGCCTGCCTGGCCGCCGTGGAATGCCAGCGCAAGATGGCCGAGCTCAACGCCCGGCTCGATCCCGGCCTGCCCGAGACGCCGGCCATCCGCATCGGACTCAACGCGGGCGATATGACGGTCGGCCTGACCGGCTCGGATAAGAAGCTGGCCTACACCGTGCTCGGCGACGAGGTCAACCTGGGCTCCCGCCTGGAGGGGGCCAACAAGTTCTTCGGCTCGGGCATCATGGCCAGCGAGTCGGCCTACGCGGGCGCCCAGGACGCCGTGGAGGCCCGCGAGCTGGGACGGGTGCTGGTGGTGGGCAAGGCCGTGCCCATCAAGGTCTACGAGCTCCTGGCCCCGAAGGGCGAGCTGACGGAGCCTTGGCGCCGGGCCCTGCCGCTCTACAATGACGGGCTGGAGCGCTTCAAGAAGCGCGAGTTCGACCGGGCCGCGGCGGCTTTCGAGGCCATGACCGGGATCATCCCCAAGGACGGCCCCGCCGGCTTCTATCTCAACGCCGCGCGCGACTACAGCGCCATTCCGCCGGACCAATCCTGGGACGGCGTGATCAAGCTTACGGCCAAGTAAGGAGCCATGGCCATCTTTTGGCGCCTGCTCCTGGGCCATCTGCTGGCCGACTTCACCCTCCAGACCAATTTCATCAACCGTTGGAAGCGGAGCAGCCTGGTGGGCATGCTGGCTCATTGCGTCATGCATCCCGTCTGCTGCGCCGCCTTGACCTGGCCTTATCTGGGCGAGACCTGGTCCGTCCTCGGCGAGCTGCCGCTGCCCGGCTGGGCCTGCGTCCTGCTGCTGTTCGCGGTCCATTTCTTGGCGGACCAGTGGCGGGTCATGATGATTTTCAAGCACAAGGCTCCGGACAATACCCTTTCCTTCGTATGGGACCAGGTCATCCACGGCGCGGTGATATTCGCGCTGTTTCCCTTGGGGCCGGGGAGCGGCTTGTTCGCCGGCCCCGAGCGCTGGCCCGTGCTGGCCTGCCTGCTCATTTTCCTGACCGACGCCTGCGCCGTGACCCTGTATTTCCTGGAAAAGGACCTCTACGGGACGGGCTTCCCGCGCTTCGACGAGAAGCTGGTGGGGATGCTGGAGCGGCTGGTCCTGGCCCTGTGCTTCCTGCTGCCGCGCGGGGGCTGGCTGACGGCGGCGCCGTTATGGCTGGCCGTCATGTTCGGCTTGCGCGCCCGCAGGCTGTTGGACCTGACCTGGTTCAGCCTGGGTTTCGGGGCCGTCGCGGGCGTGCTGGGCGGGCTTTTCGCCCGCGCCGCGTATTTTTATTGACCGTCCATCCCGGCCGCGATTGGACCGTCCGCGGTCGAAAATGATAAAAATCTTCAGGGCGCTCGGCGCCCGCGGCGGTTTCCCTGGAAGGAGTCAGTCATGGCCATCAAAATAGGCGGCAGTCCCCTCACCATCGAGGACGTAGTGCGCGTGGCGCGTCACGGAGAGCCGGTCGAGCTATCGGCCGAAGCCGTGGAGCGCATAAAGAAATGCCGGGCCATGCTGGAGAAAAAGATCGCGGCTCGCGAGATCATGTACGGGGTCAACACCGGCATCGGCGAGTTCTCCGAAGTGGTATTGACCGACGAGCAGGTCCAGCAGTTCCAACGCTACCTCATCTACAACCACGCGGCCGGCATCGGCCAGCCCGCGCCCGTCGAGCACGTCCGGGCGGCCCTCCTTTCCCGCGTCAACGTGCACGCCCGCGGCCACTCGGGCTGCCGGCCCGAGATCACGCGGACCTACGTCGCCATGCTCAATAAGGGCGTCACCCCGGTGGTCTGCGAGAAAGGCAGCGTGGGCGCTTGCGGCGACCTGGCTCCCATGAGCCAGGCCGCGCTCGCCTTGATGGGCGAGGGCGAGTGCTTCTACCAGGGCCAACGCATGCCCGCGAAGGACGCCCTGGCCAAGGCCGGCATCCCCGTCCCGGGCCTGCAGGCGCGCGACGGCCTGGCCTCCATCAACGGCTCCAACCTCATCACCGGCATCGGCTGCCTGGCCCTTTACGACGCGGAGCGCTGGATCAAGCAAGCCGAGATCGCCTGCGCCATGAGCCTGGAGGCGCTGATGGCCAACATGCGGCCATACGACGCGCGCCTGCACGAGTTGCGCGGCTTCCCGGGAGCCGTGGCCAGCGCAGCCAATGTCCGCGCCGTCATCGCGGGCTCGGATCTGGTCACGGGCAAGCTCAAGGTCAAGGTGCAGGACGCCTACTCCATGCGCTCCTCGCCGCAAGTCATCGGCGCGGCCCGCGACCACATAGCCCACACCCGCCGCCAGCTCGAGATCGAGCTCAACGGCGTGGCCGACAACCCCATCTTCCTGCCCGAGAGCGACACGGTCCTCACCGGCGCCAACTTCCAGGGCACCCCGGTCAGCATGCCGTTGGACATGCTCGGAGCCGGCGTCACCATGGTGAGCGTCCTCTCCGAGCGGCGCCTCAATCGCCTCCTCAATCCCGCCTTGAGCGTGAAGCTGCCGGCCTTCCTGACCAAGGGCGCCGGCATGTTTTCCGGGCTGATGCTCAGCCAGTACACGGCGGACACGCTCATCGTGGAGCAGCGCATCCTCAGCGCGCCCTCCTGCGTCCAGTCCATCCCGGCCGCCGCGGACCAGGAGGACTTCGTGAGCATGGGCATGAACGCGGCTTTGAAGACCAGGCAGATCCTGGAGAACGCCTGCGGCGTGCTCGGCATCGAGTTCATCGCCGCGGCCCAGGCCCTGGATTTCCGGCAGTTCGCTCCGGGCCGGGGCACGTTGGCGGCCAAGGCCGCGGTGCGCGAGGTCGTCGCCCATCTGGAGACGGACCGGCCGCTCTTCACCGACCACAACGCCATGGCCGAGGCGGTCCGCCGCTGCTCTGTTCTCGAGGCGGTGGAATCCGCCATCGGCCCGCTCAAGAGTTCCTGGTAGGGGGGGCCGGCTGCCATGATTGTGCGAGCGCCGCGCGGAAGCCGGTTGTCGTGCCGGGGCTGGCAGCAGGAAGCCGCCTTGCGCATGCTGATGAACAACCTGGATCCGGAGGTGGCCGAGCGGCCGCAGGATCTCGTGGTCTACGGCGGCCGCGGCCGGGCGGCCCGGAATTGGGAATGTTTTCACGCCATAGTCCGCGCCCTCAAGGCGCTCGAAAACGACGAGACCCTGCTGGTCCAGTCGGGCAAGCCCGTGGCGGTATTCCGCACCCACGATTACGCGCCGCGCGTGCTCATCGCCAACTCCAACCTGGTCGGCCGCTGGGCCAACTGGGAGGTGTTCAACGATCTGGAGCGCAAGGGCCTGATGATGTACGGACAGATGACCGCCGGCTCCTGGATTTACATCGGCACCCAGGGCATACTGCAGGGCACCTACGAGACTTTCGCCGAGGCCGCCCGGCGGCATTTCGGCGGCACCCTGAAGGGCCGGCTGGTGGTAACCGCGGGCCTGGGCGGCATGGGCGGCGCCCAGCCCCTGGCCGCGACCATGAATGGGGCGGCCTGCCTGGTCGTGGAGGTCGATCCCAAGCGCATCGAGATGCGCCGGAAGACCCGCTACCTCGATGGCATGGAGACGAGCCTGGACGCCGCCCTGGACAAGGTCCTGGCGTACAAGAAGCGGGGCGAGGCGATTTCCGTGGGCTTGCTGGGCAACGCCGCCGACGTCATCCCGGAGCTGGCGCGCCGCCGGGTCGCCGTGGACGTCTTGACGGACCAGACCTCGGCGCACGATCCCCTTACGGGCTATATCCCGCAGGGTCTTTCCCTGGAGGCGGCCGCGACGCTCAGGGCCGCCGATCCGCAGGAGCATGTCCGGCGGGCCAAGGAGTCCATGGCGGTCCACGTGCGGGGCATGCTCGAGCTCAAGGCCCAGGGCGCGGTTACCTTCGACTACGGCAACAATATCCGCACCATGGCTTTCGAGGCGGGGGTCAAGGACGCCTACGCATTCCCGGGCTTCGTGCCGGCGTTCATCCGGCCCCTGTTTTGCGAGGGGAAGGGGCCGTTCCGCTGGGCCGCCCTCTCGGGTGATCCCGCGGACATCGCGGCCACCGACCGGGCCGCGCTGGAGCTGTTCCCCAAGGACAAGGCCCTGGCGCGCTGGATAAAACTCGCGTCCGAGCGAGTCGCCTTCCAGGGTCTGCCCGCCCGCATATGCTGGCTGGGCCTGGGCGAGCGCGCCGAGATGGGCCTGCGCATCAACCGCATGGTGGCCCAGGGCAAGTTGAAGGCCCCGATCGTTATCGGCCGGGACCACCTGGATTGCGGCTCCGTGGCCAGCCCCTACCGCGAGACCGAGGGCATGAAGGACGGCTCCGACGCGATCGCGGACTGGCCGGTCTTGAACGCTTTGCTCAATACCGCGTCGGGAGCATCGTGGGTCAGCTTCCATCATGGGGGCGGCGTGGGCATCGGCTATTCGCTGCACGCCGGCCAGGTGACCGTGGCCGACGGCACCAAGATGATGGAAAAGCGGCTGGAGCGGGTCCTGACCAACGACCCGGGCATCGGGGTGGCGCGGCACGTCGACGCGGGTTACCCCGAGGCGGTCAAGGCCGCGAAAAAGGGAAGACTAAAGCTCCCGCGCTAGTGGACGGTGGTGCCAGGCATTGCATTATTGCATTCCCGAAGCCGCCTGGCACCGATATATGGCTATCCAGGCGTTGCGGAATAGTGGCTGGCCCAGCCGGCGCGGCACGCGTCCTTCCAGTAGGCCTTTTTCGAAGGGGCCTATCCACAAGTAGTCGACCGGGAAGCTTCGATCCGCGCGGGAGAAAGCCTCCCGGAACGCGGCAGGCAGGTGGTGGCGGGGGAATTCGCTGAAGAAGACGTAGGGGAAGAACACCTTCTCCGCCCCGAGCTCGACTTTGTATTCCTCCCCCGGGCCGTAGGCCGTGTCGTCTCGTTGGGGAGGATCGGCGGGCAGGGCGTAGGACTCGAAGCGCCGGGCGCCGACTCCCAGCAGCCTCGCGCCGAAGGCCAGGCGCGCGGCGTTCTCCGCGGTGCTCAGGTCCGACGCGCTGGGGGAATTGCAGGCCGCCAGGGTCTTGACCCGGGTGTAAATGGGTAGCAGCAGGTTCGTATTCGGGCTCAAGGTCGCCACGATCTCCCCGGGCCTGGCGTTGGCGCTTAGCCATTCCAGAGCTTCCCGCGTCTCTCCCCAGCGCAGATGCGAACCGGCGTGCAGGCGCGCGTAGCCGACGCCCCGGAAGCCGGCCAGGATGAAAAGTCCGGCCAAGACCACGGTCCAGCCTCGTCCTTCCGGGATGGCCAGGCAGGCCCCGGCCGCGACCGCCAGGCCGATAAGGAATATCCCCACGAGCGCCCAATGGAACGGCTGCACCACGATCCCGGTGGCGAGCTGCTGGCAAAGCGCGGCGCCGACCCCCAGCAGGGCCGCGCCGAGCCAGACGAAAAGAGGACGCGCCTCAACACGCACGCGCACGGCGGCCAGCCAAGCCGGAACCGCCGCGCCCAGGAAAACCAGGGATACCGGATCGAAGGTCCGGGAAGCCCGGCCGTCGTTGCGCAGCCAGAAATCCGCGTCGAGCCCGCGCAGCACGGCCAACCACGGCAAGC
>JAQUMZ010000177.1 GCA_028717865.1 Elusimicrobiota bacterium
AGGTCCAGCCCGAGGCGCGCAAAGGGGTGGAGGCGTATATCGACAGGTGGATCGACACATTCCGGCGGCGCCGATACGACAAGGACTATGAGGCGCACGCGAAGGACCCGATAGGCGAGAAGGAACGGGCCTATGCCGCCTCCCAGATATTCGGCTTGGGGAATCAGCCCAAGCTGGAAATGGAGCAGGGCCGGCAGGAGTACGAGAAAGGCAACTATCTCGGATTCGTCGGGCATTACGGCAAGGCCGGGTATTTCATAGGCGCGGAGACGTGGTCCACCAGCGCGGGGGCGGGCTTGCTTGCGACGGGTCCGCTCAAGGCCGCGTATATCGGCAAGCTTCCCGTCTCGGCGCAAGCCGATGCTCTGAAGGCGCTCAATAATGCCGAGCAGCTGCTGTTCCTGGGGCCGATGGTGCCGGGCGCGGTACTGAACACCCAACGCCTGATCCAGGCGCTCGGCGAGCATGACTCCGAAGCCTTCTGGCGGAACTTCGACGAACTCTACGCTATCGCCGCGAGCTTCTCCGGCGTCGGGTTGGGCCTGTTCCAGGCGCGTCTGAAGGCCGAGGTGGCCAAGCTCAAGGCGGCGGGCAAGACCCCTCCTCGCGTCCTGCCCGAGCCCGGAACTGGTCCCGCCCAGGCCAAGGCCGCGGTGAAACCCGGCGCCGCCCCGCCGACCGATCCCGCGACCGGCCTGCCCAAGTTCGACGCGGATCACGCGGGCAAGGTCCTCGGCCAGGCCAAGCAGCCTGAGGTCGCGATCATAGACCCGGACGCTTTCCTGAGGGCTTCCGGAGAAACGCGCGGAACTACCAATGGCGCTAATCAACTGGCCGCCGGCCTGGCGCAAAAGCTCAAGCCCATGGCCGACAAACACGGCGTATCATTGGGGAAAATCGCGGGCGACCGGTTTTACGTCATGGGCGAGGCCCCCCAGGTGAGCGGCATGATCACGGAGGCCAAGGCCGCTTTGGGCAAGCTGGGCGTGGAGTTCGGCAAGGCCTCGGCCAAGGGCGTGTCTCCCATGGAGGCGTTCAAGACCGCGTCCGAGAAGCTCGCGGGGCCCACCCGATACGAGGCGCCCGCCACCCCCAAGGGAGATGGCCACGGAGTTTTGCCTTCCGAGACGGGACGAGAGGACCTGGTTTCCGAGATATATAACGGCGGGATAATGTCTCCGACCGGCTGGCTCAAGCGCGTATTCAAGAAATTCGGCCCCGGCGAGCCGCCGGAACTGCGCGCGGCCATGGAGCGGGCCATCCGGCGCGGCGAGGCGGCGGAAGAAAAGGCCCGCCCCCTCATCGAGCTCAAGGGCAAGGCGGGCGAGCGGCAGTTGCTTGAGGAGTTCAGGGCCAAGCTCAACCCCCTGGAGGACTCATACCGGGAGATCGCGGGAATCCTGGAGAAGATGGGCTCCGCTCCGGGCCAGCAACGGGCCTGGTCGCCCGGCGACTTGGCGACGATCCTCAACGAGGCGCTCACCAAGACGAACAAGCTATCGGGCCAGCTCTGGTCCGCGCCGGCGCCCGGCGGAACCCCGCCTCCCGCAACGGGCGGCGCCGGGCCGTTCCCGCCTTCCGAGACCAAGGCCGAGACGCAGGCGCCCAAGCCGACCTTTATCACCGTAGAGCAGGCCAAGCAGCGCATCCGCGAGGTCGCGGACCGCGTCCTCGGGCGTCTGGCCAAAGTCGAGGAGACGCTCAAGCAAAAAGGCCTGGCGCCCCTTTCCGAGTCCGGCCGGCAGGAAGTTTTCCTCAAGCAGCTATATCGGGAGCTTAACCCGGAGAAAGGCGCCCCCGGCCGAAGGTTGGGCCGCGGGGATACCTTGCTGGCGGATTCCAACGCGGACCTGAAGCTGCCGCAGAAACTGGCCGAGGGCGTGACCGCGGACCATCATCAAGGATTCTTCAAGCCGGAGACGCCGGAACGCAACAGCACCATGCAGGTGCTCGACCGCGTCGAGGCGGTGCTCGACGGCCCCGGCACCCGCGAGCAGAAGCTCGAGCGGCTCAAGCGCAGTTTTTCCAATATCTCGACCGACAACCTGGGCGACGGGGCTTGGTCCATGTGGATACTCAACAACATCGAACGCGTGGCCGCGGACCCGGTGTTGCGCCAGCGCATCCGTCTGGCCACCCATTTCGAGGATTTCGGCGTGTTCGGCCGGCAGGCCTACGCATCGGCCAGGAACGCCCCGAACCTGGCCAAGGCCCTGAACCTGCAGCAGGCGGTGTTCAAGGCCTACGACGACGCCCTGAAAAAATACGGTCTCTCCGGCTCCGACCGTTTCGGCTCCTTGCCCCCCGAGCGGCAGCGCGCGCTGATGGACGAGGTGCTCAGGAACATGACGAGGGCGTTGGACGATCCCAATGCGCGGGCGGAATTGGCCGGAGCCTTCGGCCAGGAAGTGACGGCCGTGGAACAGCAGGTCCGCGCCGCCCGGACCGGGCTTTCGCCCGAGGCCAAGCAGCAACTGGCCAAGGAGGGAGGCGACCCGAAGGCATTGGACGACATCTTCATCTACGATTCCGACAAGGTCAAGGCCGAGGGCGTATTCTCGGGTTGGGGCGGCGTGCCCCTGGCGCATAACAAGAACATGCAGCTGAGTTTCCAGAGGCTTGCCGACGGGCGCACGCAATTCATACTGGCCGTGCCCAACGGGGAGAAGGCGCCGTCCTTGGCGCCCCTCGGCGAGGCGCTCGCCAAGGCCAACGCGGAGAAGGCCGCCCGGCTGGGGCTGTCGGAGCATGACGTCAAGGAAGGCAAGGCGGGCCAGGTAGTGGGGCGCGGGGATACCTTGCAGTTCGCCTTCGCGCCGGGCATACTGCTTTCGCCCGAGGAGATAATGCTGGCCCTGGCGCGCCAGCGCGGCGTCTCCTCGAATAAGACGATGGTTGTCGAGCCCGGCTCCAAGGTTCAACCGTAGTTCCGACAGGATGCTGACGGCCGGATGTTTCTAAATGATATCCCGATGGAGATTGAATTCGGCGATAGCTCCGGTGATCGCATGACGGTTTTGTCTCCTACAGAGGCAGAAACATATTTCAAAAAAATGGCCCGGCAAGAACATGTCCCATTTAAGTGCGTCGCGGGAAGTTGCTATGAAAGAGCGCATGAAATGGCCAGATTGTTGGAGGCTGACGGAGTAATTGTGGGACAAATTACTATTGAGGGCAATTTGCGCGAAGGATGGCGGTGGCACACAGCTCCCACTATTAAATGCATGACAGGGAACATTGCAAAGTATTACGTTTTAGATCCCGCTCTTTTCTCCAAGCCCGTGCCAATAAGCGAATGGATTGAAATACAAACCATGCATGAGAGCGCTAAAGTTGATCGTGTCTCCCACGACTCGAGATTCCGATATCATTATAACGGGCCCGCCAGATTCAGGAGTTCGTTCGAGCGGTAACGTGTTGGAGCGGTGGGTTCGAAGCCCTCTCGTTCGCGCGCGTATCTGTTGGTCCGCAAGCCTGACCGAATGGTGCCGGCGTTGCCAGCCTTGTCAAAATGACGGAGCCATCTGTCGTGAATAATTGATGTTTTCTTGACTGGAGGCGTCTAGAATGTCGCGTTCCTCATGAAATCGGCCTCACTATGGATATGGCTTGCGGCCGCGCTTTTGGCCGCGGTCCCCGCGGCCCGGGCCGAGACCTCGCGGCTTTGGGGCCGCGGCGGCGAGCTCTGGACCCCGGCCGGGCGCCTGCCCGACTTCTCCCGCGCGGGCTACGGGGCCGGCCGGCGGGAAATCCCCGACGTCCCGGTGGCCGCCAACGTCAGGGACTTCGGCGCGGCGGGCGACGGCTTGGCCGACGACAGCGCGGCCTTCCAGCGGGCGCTGGCCTCGGCTCCGGCAGGGGCCCTGCTCATACCGGCCGGGCGCTACCGGCTCACCACGGTCCTGCGGGTGCGGCGCAGCGGTATCGTCCTGCGCGGCGAGGGCCCGGATCGGACCGTGCTTTATTTCCCTAAACCCCTTTCCCAGGTCGAGAAGTCCGCTCCCGGAGGCAGCTGGTCGTGGTCCGGGGCCTTCATCACCTTCGAGGGCCGCGACAACGGCAAACCCCTGGCCAAGCTCATGGCTCCGGCCCGGCGGGGCGAGCGGCGCCTGCACGTGGACGCGGGCTCGGCCGTGGCGCCGGGGTCGTGGGTCCGCCTGGCGCTGACCGACCCGGACGGCTCGCTGGCCCGGCACATCCAGGGGGGGCTGCCGGGCGGCTCGCGGGCCTATCATGGGCGGGTGTTGGTCGATTTCGCCTCGCGCGTCGCCGCGGTGGAGGGGGACGTCGTCACGCTGGAGCGGCCCCTGCGCACCGACGTCCGCCTGGACTGGCTGCCGGAACTCCGCCGTTACCGTCCATCGGTGCGCGAGGTCGGCGTCGAGGACCTGGCCGTAGAATTCCCGCCGGGGCGCTACGCCGGGCACCACGAGGAGCCCGGCTATAACGCCGTGAGCTTTTCCGGCGTCAGCGACGGCTGGGCGCGCCGCCTGCTCATCGTCAACGCCGACGGCGGCGTCTTCTTCCGGGAGGGCGCGCGCTTCTGCACCGCGCGGGACGTGGCCTTCGCCGCGGCGCCCGGCCGCCTGCGCGCGGGCTACGGCCGCGATCTCGGCGAGCCGCGCCGGCGGCTCGTCGGCGGCCACCACGCCCTCCTGGCCACCGGACTGGCCCAGGACAACCTGGTCCGCGATTTCTCGCTGGAGCTGCGCTTCGTCCACGACGTGTCGGTCTCAGCCTGGGCCGCGGGCAACGTCTTCGCCCGCGGCCGGGGCGTGGACCTGGCGCTCGACCACCACCGCCGCGGTCCCTACGAGAACCTTTTCACCGACCTGGACGCGGGCGAGGGCGGGCGGCTCTGGCAAAGCGGAGGCGACCGCGGCGACGGGCCCCCCAGCGGCGCGCGAGAGACTTTTTGGGGCATACGCAGCGTCCGGGCCCAGGAGCTGCCGCCCTGGGCCGTGGACGGCAATTTCGTCGGCCTGAACAGCCGGACGCCGGCGCGCTTTTCCGGGACGGGCGACTGGTGGGAGCCCATCGCGCCGGCCGCGCTCGAGCCGGCGGACCTTTACGGCGCGCAGCGCGCGCTCGCGCGCTGAGGCGCCGCGCCGAAAGGCCCAGGCCCGATCCGGGCCTGGGGACCCATGCATAACGGCCGGATTCTGTGTCAGAATCTCTCCATATTTTATTGCTCGGGATGGGAACGATTCCGCGGCAAGGGAGAGACGAACCATGATGACGATCGCGGGCGGCTTGCTGGCGGCGGGTCTTTTGGCGGGAGCCGGTACCGGTGCTTGGGCGCAGGGCCTGGAGGCGCAGAAGGCGCGGCCGTTTTCCGCCCCGGACCTCTCGGATACGCGCCGGGCGGCCGGCGCTATGCCGGATGCCGTCGCGAAGGCGGCGCCGGCGCCCCGGACGCCGGTCGGGCTTGATTTCAAGCCTTACGAGGGGGAGTATGAGCTGGTCGCCTCCCAATCCATGTCCGGGAACAGATGCGCGCGCGCGGTCAAGGTCGAGCGCCGAGGCAGCTTTCTGGTCATCAGCGGCAAGGCCGGGCAAGCTTTCGAAGCATTATCCGAGTTCGACCTGAGCCTGCTGGAGCCCCTGGCGAACGCCCCGCGCCCCGGGGATTACGTGATGTACCGGCTGACCGGCCTTCTGCGGGACGGGTCCGTCGTCCTCAACGAGTTCACGGAAGGGTCGCTCAACGAGCGGGCGACGTTCACCGCCGACGGGCTCTATAAGATGGACCTTTCGTGGCAGGGTGAGTGCGTGTACCGAAGGGCGAGCCGCGGCTGAATTCCGATCTCCTCTCGCGGGCTTTAGCCGTACCAAGGTTCGCGCGCGCCCTATCTCGCCCGTTTCCGCGGATCTTAATACTATCGTTCCGACCAAGGAATAGTCGGGCCGGCCTCGCGATCCCTGCGGGATCGCGAGGGGGTTTAACGGCTGCGGCCGCAGCAAAGCCTCCCATCGCGGTTTCCCGCCGTACCAAGGTTCGCGCGCGGTCGTGTGGCGCGCGAACCCGCGCG
>JAQUMZ010000178.1 GCA_028717865.1 Elusimicrobiota bacterium
CTGAGCCGCTGCGACGGCGGGGAAACGGACGCGGCGCGCGGCGCGCAGACCCTGCTCGTCGAGGGCTGCCGCTCTCGCGTCGCGGGACCGGACACTCCGGAAGGGGAACTCCAGCTCCTGGCGCCCGGCCTTTCCGGACCGGGCGACGAGGCCCGCCCCCTGCCCCTGCTTTTTCCCCAGCGCGAGGGCGAGTTCCAGCTGGCCCCGGGCGCGGCCGCGGCGACCCGCTATACGCGCTATCCCGGGACAACCTTGGCCTACCGGGTTTCACTCCACGACCGCAAGATCGTTTATTGCCCCTGGCACAGGCCGGCCCCGGCCGCCCGGAGGGATCATGAATGGAGCAAGTTCCTGGACTTCTTCCGGGACGCGGACCTGCTCCTGCACGGCTACGAGCCCGGGATATCCTGGGAATCGGTCACGGACATCGCCCGGGAAGCCCGGGTCAAGCGTCTCGTTTTCCTGCCCTTGCCGGACGCGGGCCTGGCTGCCCGGGCGCAAGCCTGGGCCTCCGGGAAGGCCTCCCCCCTCCAATGCTTGTCCCCCGCCGTGGGCGAAAGCCTCGCCCTCTGAGTTAAAGAAGAGTTCAAACTTTATAATTTTGGTAAACGGCCTTGCCAAAGCGGCGGCCATGCCTTATCCTAATGGTGTCGGACCGGCGAGGTGGCCTATGGACGATGAAAACGAGCCGTGGTGGGAAACCTGGGCGGGCCGAGTCCTGAGCGCGGCGACGGCGGGCGCGCTGCTGGCGTTCATCCTGTTCTACGACATGCCGGGCCGCGGACGGCTCTGGGACTCGCTGATCGCGTTGATGCCTTTCGCCTCCGCCAGCTACGGCCACAACCACCCCGCGCCGCGAAAAGTGGGGCTGATGGTCAAGGAAGCGACCCAGGACCGGACCATGGTCGTTCTGCCCGACAAGCTGACGGCGGCCGAGCCGTCGGCCGAGCCGCAGCCGGCCGAACCGCGGGCGCCGGCCGAGCCGGCGGCCGTCCGGACTCCCGTTCCGCACTTGAACACTCAACTCAGGACCTTTTCCACTTACGAGGAAAGGAATCGGACCTCCGCCGTCTATGTCGCACCGGCGCAAACACCCGCGCCTGATTCCTCCGAACCGCAACCCGCCGCCGCACCCGGGGCGCCAGCCAACGTCGCCGCCCGCGCCGGCTACGGCGCGGCCAGCCGCAACGAGGTCATGGGCCGGGCCGCGGGACCGGTCTACAACATCAAGGGCAAGGCCAAGCGCCGATGACGCCCCGTCTCAGCGGCTGAGCGCCTCGCCGAAGGCGGCGTCCGCGGCCCGCGCGGTCCGCTCCAGATCGGTCCGCGAATGGGCGGTGGAAAGGAAGGCCGCCTCCCATTGCGCGGGAGGGAAATAAACTCCCGACGCGAGCAGCGACCGGAAAAAACGGCCGTAAGCCCCGGCGTCCGCGAGCTTGGCTGAGGCATAGTCGCGCACCGGCCGCCGCGTGAAGAACACGGTGAGCATGGAGCCGACGCTGTTGACCGTCACCGGCGCCGAGCGGCGCCGGGCCGACTCGCGCAGGGCCGCGGCCAGGCCCTCGGTCCGGCGCCTCAAGGCCGCATAGGGATCGAGCGCCTTGAGCCGGCGCAGGGTTTCCAGACCCGCCGCCACCGCCACGGGATTGCCCGACAGCGTGCCGGCCTGGTAGACCGGGCCCTCGGGAGAGACGAGGCGCATGACGTCGGCGCGCCCGCCGTAGGCGGCCAGAGGCAGGCCCCCGCCGATGATCTTGCCCAGGACGGTGAGATCCGGCCGCACCCCGCAAAGGGTCTGCCAGCCGCCGTAGGCCAGGCGGAATCCCGTCACGACCTCGTCGAATATGAGCAGGGCGCCCTCGGCCGCGCTCAGCCGGCGCAGCTCTTGCAGGAAGCCCGGGAGCGGCGCGACCACTCCCATGTTCGCGGCCACGGGCTCCACGATGACCGCCGCCACGCGCCCGCGCCAGCGCCGCAACGCCGCCGCGACGGCCGCCGCGTCGTTATAGGGGACGGTCACGGTGGTGCGCGCCCAGGCCGCGGGCACGCCGGCCGAGTCCGGCTGGCCCAGGGTCGTGGCTCCCGAGCCGGCGGCGACGAGCAGGCTGTCGACGTGGCCGTGGTAGCAGCCCGCGAATTTGATCACGAGCTCGCGTCCCGTGAAGGCCCGCGCCACGCGCACCGCCGACATCACGGCCTCCGTCCCCGAGCTGGTCAGGCGCACCCGCTCCAAGGCGGGCAGGGCGGCGCGCAGAGCCTCGGCCAGCCGCACCTCGGCCTCGGTCGCGGCGCCGAAGGTCGAGCCCGCGCGCAGGGCGCGCGCGGCCGCGCGGACCACCTCGCGCCGGGCATGGCCCAGGATCAGGGGCCCCCAGGACATGCAGAAATCCAGATAGCGGCCGCCGTCGGCGTCGCGCAGCCGGGCCCCCCGCCCCGAAACCATGAAGACGGGGGTGCCGCCCACGGCGCGGAAAGCGCGCACTGGCGAATTGACCCCGCCGACCAGGACGCGGCCGGCCCGGCGGAACAGCGCCCGCGATCTTAGGCCAGCCAGCGCGCCGCCTCCAGGGCGTGGTAGGTGAGGACGAAGTCCGCGCCCGCGCGCCGCATCGAGGTCAGGGCTTCGAGCGCCGCCCGCTTCTCGTCGATCCAGCCCCGGCCCCCGGCGGCCTTGAGCATGGCGTATTCCCCGGAAACGCAATAGGCCGCCAGCGGCAGGGAGAAGCGCTCGCGGACCGCGCGCACCACGTCGAGATAGGGCAAGGCCGGCTTGACCATGAGCATATCCGCCCCCTCGGCGGCGTCCAAGCCCGCCTCGCGCAGAGCCTCGCGGATGTTGGCCGGGTCCATCTGGTGGGTGGCGCGGTCGCCGAACTTCGGGGGCGACTCGGCGGCCTCGCGGAAGGGCCCGTAAAATGCGCTGGCGTATTTGACCGCGTAGGCCAGGATGGGGGTCTCGGCGCGGCCGGCGGCGTCGAGGGCCGCGCGTATGGCCGCGACCTGGCCGTCCATCATGCCGCTGGGGGCGATCACGTCGCAGCCCGCCGCGGCCTGGGAGACCGCCGTCTTGGCGGCCAGCTCCAGGGTCGCGTCGTTGTCGATGGAGCCGTCGCGCCGCGTCACCCCGCAGTGGCCGTGGTCGGTGTACTCGCAAAAGCACAGGTCCGCCATGATCAGCACGCCGGGATGGCGGTCCTTGAGCCGGCGGGCGGCGGTTTGGATGATGCCGTCGCGGGCGTAGGCGCCGCTGGCGCGGGCGTCCTTGCGCCCGGGTATGCCGAAGAGCATCACCGCCGGCACACCCGCCGCGGCCAGCTCGCCGACGTCCTTGACCAGCTCGTCGCAGGACAGCTGGAACTGCCCCGGCATCGACGCTATCGGCCGCCTTACGCCCCGGCCCGGCCGCACGAACAGCGGCATGACCAGGTCGTCCGGCCGCAAAACGGTCTCTCGCGTCAGGGCCCGCATGGCGGGCGAGGCGCGCAGGCGGCGGGGACGCTCGGCGGGGAACGGCATGGGAGGCATTTTACAATATCGCCCCTCCCCGCCGCCCGCGCCCGACGGGCTGTCCCGCGGCATCGTCATATCTTCCCGGGGCCGATCCGGCTCTATGATATGATAGCCTGGATGCCCAAGACCCTCCACGATCTCATCGATCACAGGGACCTCGAGGCCGTCCGGTCCGAGGTGCTGGGGCTCTGCCGCGCAATGTCCCCGGACCTGGACCCGGCGCCCGTGGCCGCCGCCTTCTCGGACCTGCGGGAGCTGTTCTCGGGCGGCTATCCGGGCTACCGGGCCTGCAACACCGATTATCACGACATCTACCACACCACGGACACCCTCCTAGCCACGGTGCGGCTCATGCACGGCGCCTGGCTCCAAGGCTCGCGCTTCACGAACGACGAGATCGTCATCGCGGCGGTCTCGGCCATCTTCCACGATTCGGGCTATATCCAGACCGCGGACGATACGCGAGGCACCGGAGCCAGGTACACCGCCTGCCACGTGGACCGCTCGATCCGGTTCCTCGAGGGATATTGCCGGCGGCGCCGCCTGCCGGCGCCGGCCTGCGCCGGCGGCGCCAGTCTGCTGCGCTGCACCGGACTCAACGTCGACGTCGCCGGAATAGTTTTCCCCCCCGGCGCCTTCGCCCAGCTCGGCCGGATGCTGGGGGCCGGAGACCTCCTGGGCCAGATGGCGGACCGAACCTACCTGGAGAAGCTGCTCTTCCTCTTCTACGAGTTCCGGGAGGGCGACATCCCGGGCTTCTCCGACGAGTTCGATCTCCTGCGCAAGACCCTGTCCTTCTACGAACTGACCCGCAAGCGCCTGGCCGAGGACCTGGGCGGGGCGGACCGGTTCATGCGCCCGCATTTCGCCGCGCGCTGGGGCCTAGACCGCGACCTTTACGCCGAGGCCATCGCGCGCCACATGGATTATCTCCGGGGCCTGGTCGCCGGCCGCTCCGACGACTTCCGCCGCCGGCTGCGCCGCGGCGGCGTGGTGGAGAAGCTCGACCGGCTCTTCGGCCGCCCCCGGCAATAAGGCGCGGGCGGCCCTTTCGGGCCGCCCGCTTTCAGGGACGACCTGTACCCCGGATTCTGTCCCCCGCGCCTCGCGGCGCGGATCGGGGATCATTTCTCTGATGCGGCTACCGGGCGGCCGCTCCTTTCGGAGACCGCGCGAGCCGCGCGAGCCGCCCTCTGCCTTGCTCCCGACGGGGTTTGCCTGGACCCCCGGCCTCGCGGCCGGAGCGGTGAGCTCTTACCTCGCCTTTTCACCCTTGCCGCGCGCTCGCGCGCGCGGCGGTATGTCTCTGTGGCACTTTCCGTCCGCGGAGGCTTGGGCCCCCGCGGCCCCGCCTTTCGACGGGCGTCGCGCTCTATGGAGTCCGGAAGTTCCTCCCCCCGCCGAGAACGGCGGGAAGCGACCCCCCAGTCGTCCCTAAATCCTCAGGCCGGCTTCGCCGCCGGCTCGGCCTTGTACAAGATGCGCTGGCAGCTCTCGCAGACGACCAGGGACTTGGCCTTGGTCACCTCGACGATCATCTGCGGCGCCAGGCTGATCCGGCAGGCGCTGCAGTTGCCGCCGTCCACGGGGACGATGGCGTCTAGCTTGCCGCGCATGCGCGCGTGGTTGTAGACGCGCATCATCTCATCGGGCAGGCCGGAAGCGGCCTGGTCGCGCTGGGCCCGCATGGCGTCGTGCCTGGCCTTCAGCGCCGCCAGCTCTTTCTCCAGCCCCCCGATCTCGGCCGCGGCCCGGGCCTCGGCCTCCTTGCATTCGGCGGCGGCGGCCTTTTCCTCGCGCCGCGAGGCGTCGATGCCTTCCATCGCCTCGAGTATCTCGGTCTCGATCTGGCCGCCGGCGGCCTTGTCCCGATCGATCTCGGCCTGGAGCGCCTTGAAAGCGTCGTTGGTTTTGACCTGGTTGAGCTCCATGGAGTGCTTGCGGACCGCCTCTTCCTTGGCCGCCAGCTCCAACTCCTTCTCCTTCTTCTTCTTTTCGAAGGTTTGCGTCTTGGCCTTGGCCTGGGCCGACTTGGCCTTGGCGCCCTCCAGTCCGTCGCGCAAGCCCGCGATCCGGCGCGGAATGACGTCCATCTCCGCCTGGAGCTTGTCGAGGCCGGCGTCGTCCCGCTGGACGTCCACCAGCTTGTGGATATCTTCCTTGGTGAGCGGCATTAGAAGCAATTATACATTAATCGCAAGCCGCGGAGGCCTTGACGGCGCAAGTGCGGCTCAGGGCGCGGCGCCCGCCGGGGGCTCGGCCTGGGCGGGTTCGGTCTTGGCCGGCTCGGCCTTGTCGGACCGGGAGGCTTCCGGGGGCTTCAACTCCGCGAGGGCCTCGCGCAGCTTGGCGGCGGCCCGGGCGTAGCCAGCCCGGCAATCCTTGATCGACCGCTCCAGCCGCTCGTTGTCGGCGCGCAGCAGCTCGCCGATTTTCTTGAGGTCCTTCTGCTCCTTTTGCAGGGCCAGGACGCTGCCCTCGGCCGCCCGAGAGCCTTCCTCCGCGGCTTT
>JAQUMZ010000179.1 GCA_028717865.1 Elusimicrobiota bacterium
CGCTCAATCGCAAGAGAACTTGGGAGCGGATGAGCCTTCAACAGCAGAGCAGCAAAACCAATGGAAGCCACGACCTGTGGTCGTCTATTTTTGTGCCTTGACACAAGAACCTCTAATGAGTGCGCGGCGCTGGACGGCGCGCGCCGCGCTCGCTTACGGCATGCGGGCCACCGCCGTTCAACCATTCGCGATGCGAAGCATCGCGAATCCGGACGGCCCCCCCGCGCGCCGCGCTCGGCCGATTGAAAGCCGCCGCCGGGATTTGACATAATGCCGGCATGGCCTTTCATGTCGGCGTAAAGGATATTATCGTCGCCGGCGGGGCGACTTTGTGGCTGCTCATCGCGGCCTCGATCTATTCCATAGCCCTGATGTGGCAGCGCTGGCGCTTCGTCAACCGCGTCACCGCCGGCCTGTCCGACCTGCTCGATCGCCTGCGCGCCGCGGTCGCCGCCGGCGACATGCCGGCCGCGGTCAAGCTCTGCCAGTCCCACCAAGGCCTGGCCGGCCCCATCCTGCTGACCGCGTTGACGGGGCCCACGAACCGCGACGAACGCAAGCGCGCCATAGAACGCGCGGTCCTGCAGGCGGTAAGCGCGCTGCAGAAGGGCACGACGCTTCTGGGCACCATGGCGACCGTGGCGCCCTTCGTCGGGCTGTTCGGAACGGTCATCGGCGTGATGCGCGCTTTCCGGGACCTGGCCAGCGCGGCGGGCGCGGGCCCGGGGGTGGTCGCCATCGGCATATCCGAGGCCCTGGTCTGCACCGCGGCGGGGCTCTTCGTGGCCATCCCCGCCGTGGCGGCCTACAACTACTTCAACCACCGGGCCGCCCGCTTCGGAGATGAAATGGGCTGGATCGGCGACGAGGTGCTCGACCACCTGACCGAGAAAGCGCGCCGATGAGGACCCCGGCCCCACGGCGCGCCTTCGCGGAGCTCAACCTCATTCCGCTCATCGACATATCGCTGATCCTGGTCATCATCTTCATGGTGCTGACCCCCATACTGGTCCAGTCCCAGCTTACCGTCAAGCTGCCCAAGGCCGCCACGGGCTCTGCGGCGGCGCCCGACGCCACCGTCAAGGTCCTGCTCAGCCGCACGGGAGCCGTGCTGGTGGAAGGCCAGCCGGTGAAGTGGAACCGGCTCGAGCGGGAGTTGATCCTGCGCCTGCCCAAGTCGGGGCAGAAGACCGTGCTGGTCCAAGCCGATCGCAGCGTCCCCATCGAGAAGGTCGTGGCCGTCATGGACGCGGCCAAACGCCTGGGGGCGGGCAAGCTGGGCATCGGCGTCGCCCAAGAGGACGCCGCCCCCGCCGGACCGTGACCGCAGCGGACCTGGACGACGGCAGCCTCAAGCCCTACCTGACCTGGTCGCTGACCCTGCATCTGGCCGGCGCCGCCGTCGTTCTTGCCCTCGGCCGCGCCGCGTCCGTCAAGAATACCCCGGTCTATATGATCGATTTCGTGGGCCCCACCGCCTCGGTCATCGACTCGCGCTCCGCGGGCGGGCTCCAAGCGCCGGCGGCCGCCGCGCCCCGGCCCCAGACCCAGGCCGATGAGTTCTCCACCGCCCGCCGCAAGGGCGCGCCGCTGCCCCGGCCGAGCCTGCTGCGCGGCTGGCGCCAGACGGCCGCGCCGGAGCCGGCCGCCGCTCCGCAAGCCGAAGCCCCCGCCCCGGCGGGCGCCTCGGGCGAGGCGGGCGTAGCGACGGACCTGCCCGACTTCCCCTACCCCTGGTACATCAGCCAGCTGCGCCAAAGCCTATGGAGCCAATGGTCCGCCCGCATGCCCGGCGAAAAGGGGGAATGCGTGGTGGTATTCTGCCTGCTGCCGGGCGGACAGGCCGTGGACCTGCGCGTCGAGGAAAGTTCCGGGGACTCCGCCTTCGACCTGGCCGCCATGGGCGCCGTGCAGGACGCCGCGCCCTTCCCGCCCCTGCCGCGGGGCTTCCAAGAGCCCTTCCTGAAGATTCACGTCGCTCTTAAAACGCTCTAGGGTGTCAGGCTTTCCCCAGATTTCCAAGAACGAATAGGGAGATTTCGGGAAAGCCTGACACCGGCGCTTCACCGGCGCTTAGGCCGACGGATCCGCAGAGGCGGGGGCGCCGCGGCGCCGCTCCGCCTTGGAAAACAGCAGCCAGGGAGAGGCCGCCCGCACTATTCCATAGATAGTGGTGGCCACGGCCGCGATGAGCAGGGAAGTGGCGATGGGGATGCCGCTCAGGACGAAGCCGTAAAGATAGGTCGCCACGATGGCGGCCAGTATGCCGAGGAAGGACTCGGCGGCCAATATCTTGCTGACTCCGCCGCCCTGGGCGTAGGCGCCGAGCTTCTTCTGGTGCAGGCCGATTATGGCCATCAGCCCGAAACTATTGACGAAGGTCTGCAGGCCGTAGAGGGGCAGCATCAGCCAAGGCGAGGACACGGAGATCATCAGCCAGAACAGCGGGATCTCCAGGGCGGCCAGGGCGTAGAGGGGCATCATGATGGATTCCTCGCTCTTGAACCCGAACCGGGCCAGGAACTTGCGCAAAGGCTCCATGAGCAGGCTGGCCGCCAGGCCGCCCAGGCTGGAGAAAACCACGAGCATGCTGAAAAAGCCCATGGGCGTGCTGATCATGCCTTGGACGAGCCACCCGACGACGGGGATCTTCAGCACCGCGCCGATGGCCCCCGAGCCGTGGATGAGCCCCTCGACGAGTTCGGGCAGGACGTTGAACTTCAGCGGATCCGCGAAAAGCGAGATCAGCAGGGTCATGATCGTCCACATGCGCAGGAAGCGGTCCTTGAACACCAGCTTCACGCCGTCCCGCAGCGAAGTCCACAGCTCCCTGAGCACGTCCTTGACCGAAAGCTTGCCGACCGGCTGGTCCGACTCGGCCGCGGTCCCGGAATTCGGCGCTTTCCGGGAGAACAGCTTGACCGTGGCGTAGATGAGGCCGGCCACGCCGGTGGCGATGGCGTAGATGCCGTAAATCAACGCGCCGCCCACCTCCATCTTGCCGAGCCAATTCCGGATCTGGGCGATCTGCCCGGCTACGGCCGGGCCGATGATGGACATGAGCGATTCCACGAAGGTGAAGATGGCGTTGGCCTTCATGCGCTCGGCCGGCGTCACGCTCTCGTCGCCCAGCATGCGGGCCACCCCGGCCCCTTCCAAAGTGACGGACAGTCCTTGGAAGAAGGACTGCACGGCGATGAGTCCGATCAAGGCGTAAAGCGCCCCGGACACGGAAAGCAACCCCGAGGCGAAGAACAGCGTCACGATGCCGCCCAGGATCGCCGAACGTATCCAGAAGGAGCGCGGCAGCCAGTGCAGGCTGCCGTTGGAGTTGCGCGTAAACAGAGGGATGGTGGCGTAGCTGATCGCCTGGGCGCCCCAATGCGCGATGCGGGCCAGAGAGCGATTCTCGCGGATCAAGGTCTTGACCGTCTCGGCGGCCGCGGCCCGGGGGTCGTTGTTATCGCGCAGCGAGTTCTTGGTGAAGGCGGACACCAGATAAGGAAGGCCGACGATATACATCTGGATGCCGAAAAGATAGACGACGTAGCCGCCGAGGTAGCGCCAGAAGGACTTATTGCGCTCGGGATCGTGGAAGACCTGCCCCCGGCCGCCCCCGCCCTCGACCGCCCGGGGGGACTTCGCCTTGGCGGCCGGCTCGGCGGGACGCAGCGGCATCCCGGCGTAGGACTCGAGCACGGCGCCGCGCAGACCGGCGGCGGCATGGAAATCCGCGACCGCGGCGAAATCCTCCGGCGCGCCGGGGACGCGGCGCGCCCCGGTCAGGATCGAGAACTGCGCCTCGACCGCCTCGCGGGCCTCGTCCGAGGAGGCGCGCTCCAGGCCCGCGACGGCCTCCCGCGCGGCCTGGGCGGCGGGCGCTAGGCGCTGCTCGGCCATGGCTCGCGCGGCTTCCGCCGCGGCCGGGGCCGCGGGAACGACGGCGGGGGCAATCCCCGCCTGCGCGGCCGCCGGGACCGGGGCCGGAAACGCGGCGAAAGCCGGCGCCGCGAGGCCAATTTTAGGCAGCGACAAGTCGTGCGGCGCCAGCCTCGCGCCCGCGAAAGCCGCGGCGGCGCCGGCCGAGGCGCCCGCAGGGACGGCGGCCCCGCGCGGCGAGACGGTTTGGACCGCGGCCACGGCGGATTGGGAACTCAGCAAAGCCGCCAGGACGGCGGCGATGAGCTTGGGCGCCAAGCGAAGAAGAAGTCTCATGGTGCGAAAATTATATCAAGGACGCGGCCCGCGCCCATGATGGACCTTTGGTCCTCCGGGCAGCGTCTTTTGGTCCCAGGAGAAACTGGGCCCTTCGGCCTCAGGAGCCGGTCACGCGCCAGGGCCGGTAGTCCTGGTCCTGCTCGTCCTGGGCGGGCTCTTCCAGGATGCGCTTGACCTCGGCGCGCAGCTCGCCGAAATCGAAGGGTTTGGTTATGAACGCGTTGGCGCCGATATCCAGGGACTGCCGGGCCAACTCCAGGTCGGCTTGGGCGGTGAGCATCAGCACGCGCAGGCCGGGGCATTTCGCGCGCACGACCTTGAGCACCTCGATGCCGCTCATGCCCGGCATGGCGATGTCTAGCAGCATGAGCTGCGGACAGTCCGCGGCTATCATCTCCAGACACGCCGCGCCGTCCGCGGCCTCGGAGATTTCGAAGTCGCGCCCGAGCAGCAGCCGCAGCCCGGCCCGCAGGTCCGCGTCGTCGTCGACGATGAGGATATTCTTGCGCTCTGGCACAGGGAGATTATACGCCCGGAGTCCGGCGGACGCAAGAGAACCTCCCGCGAAAAGCGTGGAAATTTTGTACAATCATTTTTCGTTCTTCGTGTGACGGAACGGGCGGATAGCTCACTTGGCAGAGCGCCGTGCTGATAACACGGAGGTACCGGGTTCGAATCCCGGTCCGCCCACCATTTTCCCCGGAATACCATGAGCGACGACCAGCCCCTGATGCGTCCCGCCCCGGCCATGCCGCGCCTGACCGAGATCGACCGGCGCGTCCTGGAGTTCTGGGAGCGCAGCCGCGCCTTCGCGACCCTGCGCGAGCTGCGCCGCGACGCGCCGCCCTTCCGGTTCGTGGACGGCCCCATCACCGCCAACAATCCGATGGGCGTGCACCACGCCTGGGGCCGCACGCTGAAGGACGCCTTCATCCGCTACCAGGCCATGCGCGGCCGTTCCTGCCGCTATCAGAACGGCTTCGACTGCCAGGGGCTCTGGCTGGAGGTCGAGGTCGAGAAGGAGCTCGGCTTCAAGGGCAAGCCGGATATCGAGCGCTTCGGAGTCGGCAATTTCGCGCGCAAGTGCCGCCAGCGGGTGGAGAAGTTCTCCCGCATCCAGACCGAGCAGTCCGTACGCCTGGGGCAATGGATGGACTGGGACCATTCCTACTATACCCATACCGACGAGAACATCCTGGGCATCTGGCACTTCCTGAAGCTCTGCCGCGAGAAGGGCTGGCTCACGCGCAAGGCCCTGCCCATGCCCTGGTGCCCCCGCTGCGGGACCAGCCTATCCGAGCACGAGATGGCCGGTTCGCACCAGGACCGCCAGCACCTATCGGTCTTCGGCCAGCTTCCTCTCCTGGGCGAGCCCAAGCGGCGGCTGCTGCTTTGGACGACCACGCCCTGGACCTTGTCCGCCAACACGGCGGCGGCCGTCAACCCGGATTTGGAGTACTGCGAGGTTTCCGCGAAGGTCTGGCCGCACACCCTTATCCTCTGCAAGGACGCGTTGCCCAAGCTCAAGCGCTACGAACCCGTTATCGAGCGCAGCTTTCCGGGACGGGAGCTCGTGGGCCGGCGCTACGAGACCTTTTTTCCCGATTTCGAGGCGCAGAAAGGCGTGGAGCACCGGGTCGTGCCGTGGTCGGCCGTGGACGCGACGGAAGGCTCCGGGATCGTCCATATCGCCCCCGGCTGCGGGCGCGAGGACCACGAGTTGGGTCAGGAACAGAAGCTGGCGCAGATCTGCCCCGTGGACGACAACGGGATATTCCTGCCCGGCTTCGGCTGGC
>JAQUMZ010000180.1 GCA_028717865.1 Elusimicrobiota bacterium
CCACGAAGAACACCTCGTGGCCGGCTTCGGCCAATTGGGACGCGAATATTTGGTGCCGCTGCCAGGCCGCGTCCCAGTCTATGGAACTCAGGATGACGACTTGCGCGCGGGAGAAGCTTTCGTTCAAGGGGCGAGGTAGCGCACGGCTTGGAATGCCTCGGCGTAGCGCACGCCCAGTTTGAGGCCGCAATTGCGGTCCTCGGCTTCGACGTAGCGCAGCCAGCGGTTGCCGGTGCGGCGGTGCTCGGAGCGGTGGCAGCGCAGGGCGCGCAGCTTCACCGGCATGGTCGAGGAAGTGTCCACGAAATGACGGGGTGAAAATGTCTCCTCGGTGTCGTAGGAGTTGATGCGGTACATCAAAAGCCGCGGGCAGTGCCGCGCCGCGGTGATCGCGGCCCGGGCCAGGGCGCGATGGTCCTGGTGCGCGTCGCCCGTCCAGGGCAGATAGACCGTGTCGATTCGCTTGTCCTCCACGATCACGCGCACCGCGCGGATCAGCTCGTCGTCGTAGCTCAGTCCGAAGGTGGGAAACGAGCCGGCTATGAGCCGTACGCCCAGCGCGCGCGCGGCGCGCCGGCCCTCGGCGCGCGCGGTCTCGGCCGTGCGCACGGGGCGGTTTTTCATGTCGGCGTAGCCGGAGGTGGTGGCGACGTATAGCCAGACGCGGTCCCCGCGCCGGGCGTGGCGCGCCAGCGCGCCCGCGCAGCCCAGTTCGGCGTCGTCGAAATGCGCGGCCACGGCCAGGACGTTAAAAGACATCGGAATCTCCTTTTGCGACATCCCAGTCGGATGGGAAGGCTGCCCCGGCCCGGTCCGAGGTCCAACGGCCGGCGAAATGGGTCCGCGGGCCGCGGTGGCTCAGCCCCCAGCTGCGGAAATCTTTTTCCAGGGCGGTCCCGGACAGGGCCCAAGCCGACACCAAGTCCGCTTTTCGGGCGCGGAATGACCGCAGGGCGCGGGACCAAAGCTCCGTCCGCGCGCCGTCCGAATCCGCCCAGAGGTCGAGTATATCGCCGATCATCTTTTTGCCGGGCGACGAGAACAGTTTCAACGCCAGCCAGCCCCGCAGGCGGCCCTGGCCGTCGCGCGCGCACCAGGTTTCGTAATCCGCGCCCGGTTTGGAGTGGTAGCGCCAGGACAGGCGCGCCGCATCGCGCCGCGCTCCGAGGGCGCCGGAAGGCCGGACCCGCTCCCAGAACTCGTCGAACTCCTCGCCGAAGCGCGAACACCGTTCAACCGTGCATTGTCCGTCGCTGGCCGGAGCGGGGGGAAGTTCGGACAGGGGCGCCTCCAGGGCGTCGATCTCATGTATGGTCCGCCAGTCGAGCATGCGGCGCAGGAGCGGATAGCTGCGGTCGTTTGGAAACGCGAAAAACACCGCGCGGCCGGCGGCCGCGCAGCGTCGCCGGTGGAATTCGGCCAGATCGAGGAAAAGTTCCAGTCCCCGATGGCCGGGATGTATCATGAGGTCCATCCAAAGCGCCGCGGCGAGGCTTTCCCCGCCGCGCTGCAGGCGCACCGGCAGCGACGCCAGATGCCCCACCACGCGGCCGCCGGACACGGCGACGTCCACGATGGCCGGCCCCTCCGGGGACCCAAGATATTGCCAGCGCCACAGCTCGGCCGGGAATTCCCTGCCGTAGCAAGCCGCGAAAAGCTCCCGCATGCCGGTTTCGTCTGAGGCAAGGCCGGGTCGAATCTCCATCAGGGACGCCCCCGGCCGCGGTCGCGGTGCCACTCCAGTGTATCGGCCAAGGATTGCCGCAAACCAACCGCGGGTTTCCAGCCGCACGCGGCTTCCAGTTTGCGGCCCGAGCCCATCAGGTATGCGACTTCCCGCCCGCGCACGCGGTCGCGGCGTTGGCGCAGGCGCCAGCGCAGAGGCGACAGCGCGAGCAGGTCGCGCAGGCAATCCTCGACCGAGACGGCCCGGCCGGAGCAGACGTTGTAGACGCCCTCCACGTTGCGGGCCAGCCCCAGCCGCTCGAGAGCTCGCGCCGTGTCCCGGACATCGATAAGATCGCGCCAACGGTCGAGCCGCCCGACCTCCAGCAGCGGAGGGCGCCGGCCGGACTCGGCCTCGGCGATCTGCCGGCAGAAGCTGCCCACGGCCAGATGATCGGGCATCCCGGGTCCGACGACGTTGAAAATCCGGGCCACAGCGACACGCAAGCCTTCGTGACGGAAGGAAAGCGCGGCCAGGCACTGGGCCAGTTTCGTGGCCCCGTAATTCGATACGGGCCGTTCCGTTTGCGCTTCGCGGACCGGCAGCCGCCCCGCCGCGCCATACTCCGCGGAGGAGCCGGAAATAACCACGCGCGCGCGCCTCGGCCGCAAGGCGGACAGCAAGTTGACGGTCGCGCGCACGTGGGCGTCCCAGAGCTCGTCCCACGACGCGGCCCGGGTGGTCCCCGCGAGATGAAAGACCAAATCCGGCCGGCAGCGCCGCGCCAGGCGCAGGCAAGCCTCCCGGTCGCGCAGGTCGCAGCCCAGCCGGCCCGGCCCCGCACGGAGGTCCGAGACGAACAGGCGCCCCGCCAGGCGCTCGCGCAGCCGCCGCAGCAGGGCGCCGGCCAGGAAGCCGGAGCCGCCGGTCACGAGTATGTTCACGGCCGGCCGGCGCCTCCCAGTTTGGCCGCGATCAGCGCCTTGAATTCGCCCACGTTCTTGAGCGCCCGGATTTCCGCGGTCTGGAAGCGCACCCGGAAAGCTTCCTCGGCCGCCACGATGAGGTTTATCTGGGCCAGCGAATCCCAGTCCGGGATGTCCTTGGCCGCGGTCTCGTCGGAAATCTCGAGCTCCTCGCGGTCGAAGACCCGGCGGTAGATGTCGCGGACCTGGTTATGCAGTTCGTTGGGATCCATGGCGTATCGCCACCTCCCGTTCGCGCGCCTCGGCCACGGGCAGGCGCCAGCGGCCGTCTGAGTCCTGCCGGAACCCCAGCCCCGGGAGAAGCTCCCTGGCCGGGGCGTTCTTGGGCGTGGGGATATAATCCGCCGCGATGACGGCGGCGCCCAGGCGCCGGGCCGCCTCCAGCAGCAGATTGAAAGCCAGGTGCTCCACGCCGCGGCTGAAGACGCGGCAGCTCATGAGCCAGGAGTCCACCTCCAGGGCCTTGCCGCGCAGGCGCGCCGCGAGCACTGAAATGAGGCCGTAGTCTCCGAAGCGGTCGCGCAGGCGCACGGACAAGGTCCAGCAAGAAGGATCGCGCATGAGGGCGCGCACCTCGGCTGTGCCATAGCGCCGGGTGGTGAGGTTGAATTGGTTCGTCTTGTTGATGAGCTGGGTTATGCGGTCAATGTCGCTTTCTGTGAAGGGGCCAGCCTCGGCTGCCATTTCGAGATCGCGCAGGAAGGAGGCCATGTCGGGAGCCTCGCGCTTGAGGCTCTCGCGCCCGGACTCGGCCTGGAAATGAGAGGCGCGGCCGAGGTCTTCGGCGCTGACCCCGGCGGTCTCGAACAGGCGCAGGGAGTCGAGGGCGCGGACCCGGTCGGCGGGGTCCTCCGGCAGGTCCACGACCGCGACCTCGGGCAGGCAGCGCCGGACCAGCTCGCGCTCGAGCGGGCTGTCGTCTACGAAGGCGACGGCGTCGAGCCCTACGTTCAAGGCGCGCGCGATGCGGCGCAGGCCCTCGGCCTTGTCGTGCCAGCCGGCCTCGAAGGCGGAGAAGTCGTCCAAGCGCAGGACCATCTCGGCTCGGGCCGCGAAAGGCTCGCGCGCCCGCTCCGGGTCGTTTTTGGAGCAGACCGCGAGCAGCACGCCCCGCTCGCGCAGGGACTTGAGGTAGCGCTGGAACTCCAGGAATGCCTCGCCGGCCGGGGTCTGCCCGAGCTCGAGCCCGGCGGCGCCGTCGTCGCCCACGATGCCGCCCCAGAGCGTGTCGTCGAGGTCCACGGCCAGGACCTTGCGCGAGCGTCCCGCCAGGGCTTTCAGCAGCGCCGCCGCCTCGGCCGCGTAGCGCGGCAAGGCTTCCAGGGCGATGGCCTGGCGCGCGTGCAGCCAGAAGCGGGGATCGTGCCAGCGCTCCTTGCCGATCACGGCGGAGAGGTGCTCCTGGTCCAGGATGACCATTCCCGAGCCGGCGCGGCTGGCCAGCAGGGCGTTCAAGGCGCGCAGACGGCCGATGCCCGCCTCCGGCCGTTTCGCCTCGATGTTGCCCCAGGGCCGTTCGACCGGCAGGTCGAAGTTGTTCATCACCACCGCGCACCGGGCGCGCTCGCGCAAAGCGTCCCAAAGCCCGGTCCAGCGGGACGCCTCGGCCTCCAGGGGACCGGGCCGCACGTCCCGGTAATTGACGAAAAGCAGGGCGATGCGGGGCTGGAAACGGTAGAGGCCGGAGCCGGGGTCGAGTATCTCTTGCTGGAAGGCTCCGAATGGAGATTCGTAGACCTCAAGGTTCAGGCCCTCGCGGAAGGCGTGCAGGCGCAGGAGGGGGATAAGTTGCGTGGTCGTGCTCGAACCGAGCACCGCCAGGCGCAAGGGGTGAAGGCTCGCGGCCACGTCCGGGTGGCCGGCGATCTTGGCCAGTATCTTGGCGGCGTTGAGCTGCGAGACGCAGTCGCGGGCCTCGGCCAGCCCCGCGCGCAGGGCCTCGGCCGCGGCGCCGGCCTCTCCCCGCTCGGCCAAGGCCTTGGCTTGGGAAAGCCGGCTCATGTTTCGGCCTCGACCACGCGCGCGATCTCGGCGGCGGTTTCCTCCGGGGCGGGCAGGCGGCCGCCTGGGGATGCCTCCCGGGCCGCCTCTACGATCGGGCGGGGGAAGTTCTTTATGAAATCGGTTCGCGTCATGGGGGGGAAGACGCAGTCGACGCGTATGCCCTTGCCGGACAGCTCCGCTTTCAGCGCCTGGGCCAGGCCCCAGAGGGCGTACTTGGCGCTGACGTAATGCGCCATGAAGGCCGGCGGCGCGCCTTGGGCGACGTTGGAGACCACGAATACGATGCGCCCGGCCGGGCTTTTCTTCAGCAAGGGGACGGCGGCCCGGCAACAGAGAAAGGCCGCGCCCGCCTGGACGCGCCACTGGGCCTCGAAATCGGCCGGCGAGCACTCCGGCAGGCGGCCATAGCGGAACGGCGCCCCGGCGTTGGAGATCAAGACGTCGAGACGCCCCGCGCGCTCGGCCAAGGCCGCGAACATGTCCTCGACCGCGGAGGCGGAGGTGACGTCGGCGGGCAGCAGCAGGCCGCGGCCGCCCTTGGCCTCCACGTCGCGCGCCACGGCCTGCGCGCTGTCGCGGCGCGAAAGGTAATTCAAGGCCAGCAGGCGGCCGGGGGCGGCCAGGCGTCGCGCCACGGCGGCTCCGATGCCGCGGCCGGCGCCCGTGATCAGGATCACGCGGCCGTCGCTCATGGACGCACTCCCGCCTGCAGTCGTCCGGACAGCACGAGATTGCCTTCCGGGTCGCGGGCCGAGATGTCTAGCACCAGCGTGCGCACCGCGTCCACCTTCCGGGCCACCACGGCTTCCAGGCGCAGCCGGGTCCCGGCCGGCGCGGGCCGCTTGAACTCGAAGCGCGCCGACTGCAAAAGGCAGTCGCGCCCGGGCAGCAGGGTGCCGGCGATCGCGGAGAAGAACGCCCCGACTAGCAGGCCGTGGGCCAGGCGGCCGGGGAAGCCCTTGTCCCGGGCGAAGGCGTCGTCCACGTGCAGGGGATTGACGTCGCCGGTCAGGCGGGCGAAGGCGTCGATGAGTTCGCCGCCCAGCGTGACGTCGAGGCCGGCCTTGCGGCCCACTTCGATGTCCTCGTAGCGCAGCACCGCCGCGCCCTTGCCTTCAGCGGACATGGCGCTCGCCGCGCAGGTAGCGCCGGCGGCGGCGGGGATCGGCGAATATGTCCTGGGCGGTCTGGTAGTCCTCGGGGCGGCCGATGTCCAGCCATTGCGCGGCGTTGCGGAAGCCCGCCACGTGCCGGCCCGCCTCCAGCAGGCGGCCGATGAATTCCGGTATGCCGAGAGCCTCGTCCGGCTCGATGTGGGCGAGGGCCTCGCGGTCGAAGACGTTGACGCCC
>JAQUMZ010000181.1 GCA_028717865.1 Elusimicrobiota bacterium
GGTCCCTGGCGCTTCGTCCTGGTCGGCCCGGTGCCGGAGAGCCGGCTTATACGCATGGCGGAGTCGGTCCCGTGAGCGCCTACGCGGCGCCCGCGGCGGCCGGCGTCTTCCTGCGCGACCTGCATCCCGTGGAGCGTCCGCGCGAAAAGCTGGCGCGCTCGGGACCCGAGGCCTTGAGCGACCAGGAGCTGCTGGCCCTGGCGCTGCGCACCGGCTATTCGGGCCGCGGCGTCATGGACCTGGCCGCGGGCGTGCTCAAGGATTTTCCGGAGCTGGCCGCGGCGGGCTTCGCCGCCCTGCGCCGGGTCAAGGGCGTCGGCGCGGCCAAGGCCGCGGTGCTGGTGGCCGCCTTCGAGCTGGCCCGCCGCTTCTCGGGCCGGCAGGACCCGCGCCCGCGCCTGGACACTCCCGCCCGCGTGCTCGAGGCCGTCCCGGCGCAGGTCCGGGAGAGCCGCAAGGAGCACCTGCTGGCGTATTACCTCAATGCCCGCAGCCAGCTGCTGCACCAGGAGACCGTCTCCATCGGTACCCTCTCGGCCAGCCTCGTGCATCCGCGCGAGGTCTTCTCCCCGGCGGTGGCGCGCTGCGCCGCCGCCGTCATCGTCGCGCACAACCATCCCTCCGGCGACTGTTCCCCCTCCGCCGACGACCGCCAGACCACGCGGCGGCTGGCTCGAGCGGGCGAGATCCTGGGCATCCCCCTGCTGGACCACGTGATCGTGGCCGGAGCGGCGTTTTACAGCTTTCGAGAGCATGGGGAGCTGGGGTAGCGCAGGGTCATACGGCATGCCTTCTTAACCAGACGGCATGTCCTCCCTTGACACAGGTTGCCATATATGGTAACCTAAAGGAGGCAGCGATGAGGATCGTCTGTCCTGGGCCGGAAGACATCCTTTTTTACGAAGGGACCCACTTGGCGATGGAGTGGTATTACACGGAAACGGGACATTTGCCGGCGCTGGAATACTATAGGCGCATGGCGGAGGTCGATCAGCATAAGTTGAAAATGATTGTGAAATACATGGCCGATAATCCACATGGCACGCAATTACCCGCGAGCTTGTATCGGATCGAGGACAGGGATAATAAAATATTCGCCTTTAAGCCGAGAGGCGAGAGGTTCTTTAATTTCACTACGGAAGGGGCGGCTGTTATTATCACGAATGCTTATCACAAACATTCACAGCAGATGACCAGGCAGGATCTGGAGGAACTGCGGACCGCCGGCCGCTATCGGAATGACTATCTTCGCCGCGTGAGAGAGGGCACCTACTATGAAGCGTAAATGGCGTGTTAAAAGCCAACTGGCCAGGGACCTTGAGAATGCCGAGTACCGGAAGCGCTTCGAGGCCGACTACGACGCCTTCAAGCTTGAGGTCCAGTTCCTCTTGGCGCTGGAACGCAAGCATTGGTCCTATTCGGATCTGGCCCGCGCGGTTGGGACGGACAAGAGCCATATTTCCCGGGATTTGAAGGGCGGCGGGCTGGCCTGCGCTACGATATCCCGGGTGACCATGATGGCCGAGGCTCTCGGCCTTAAGTTTTATCCGCTTTGCATCTCCGAAGACAAACTGAAGAAGATCCTGCCTGTTATCAGGAAGCTGGTCACGGCTTGAAAATATACAGTCGGTAATTTTTGTACCATCCTTCGGATGGAGCCCCTGCCTCGCCTGCTGGCGCGCTGGTCGGCCCCGCTTTGGGCGCGGTGCCTGGCGGGCGCGATTCTCCTGGCCGGCGCCTGGCAGATTTTCGGCCTTGCCCGCGACGCCTACGACTTCTACGGCGGCCGCTTCTTCGACGACACCGGGCGCTACGGCCGCTCGGCGGCGGCCCTGGAAAGCTACCTGAGCCGCCATCCCGAGGGCCCGCGCGCCTGCCGGGTCCGCCTGAGGCTGGGGCGCGTCTATAACCGGCGCTTCGGGCGCTGGAGCGAGGCGCGCCGGCATTTCGAGGCCGCGGCCCGGTCCTATGATGCGGCCTGCGCCAGCGCCGCCCGCGCCGAGATCATGAATTGTCCGGACTATTTCCCCCTCGACGCCGGCCGGCAATGGATTTATGGCGACACGGCCAGCGGGGGGCGCAACATGCGCCTCGAGGTCCGGGCCGAGGCGGGTGCGGGCGGCCGCGCGGTCCTGCGCGGCGTCCTTTACGCGGGCAAGAAGCGCCTCAGCTCGGAGGCGCGGGAATTTCGCAAGAAGGATTGGGCGGTTTGGGAGGGGCTCAAGAAGGGCGAGATCGTGTTCATGCGCTATCCGTTCGCGGCCGGAAGCCGGTGGCGGGCCCGGCGCGAGGGGCGGCTGTTTTCCTATCGCGTCGAGGCCGGCGGCCAGCGCGTGTCGACCCTGGCCGGGAGCTTCTCGGACTGCATCAAGATTCGCGAGACCGACCCGCGCTTCGCGGGCCGCGCCTGGAAGTTCGACTACTACGCCCCGGGCGTGGGCCGCGTCAAGACCACCGTCGGCGCGCCGGGCGTGGAGAATCCGAACACCGAATTGGTCGAATTCGTAGCGCCTTAGCCAAGAGTGCTACAATAGGCTGCCCATGGAGCTGCCCCGGCCGCTTTCGCATTCCTCGATCGCGATGTACCGGGAGTGTCCCCTCCGCTACAAGTTCAAGTACGTAGACAAAATTCCCGAGAAGCCCAAGCACTTCTTTTCCTTCGGACAGAGCGTGCACAAGGCCCTGGAGTTTTTCTACGGGGGCAAGGCCCCGCCGGCGCCGTCGCTCAAGGAACTGCTGGAGAGCTATCAGGCCGGCTGGGTCTCGACGGGCTACCGCGACCAGGCCCAGGAGGCGGAGTACTTCCAGGACGGCAAGGACATCCTGACCGAGTACCACCGCCGCCATGCCCGGACCTTCGCGGTCCCCCTGTTCGTGGAGTACGACTTCCAGTTCTCGGTAGACGGCGTTCCCGTGACCGGCAAGGTCGACCGCATCGACCGCCTGGAGGACGGGCGGCTTTCGGTGCTCGACTACAAGACCGGCAAGCCCCTGGCCGCGGGCCGGGTCCAGGAGGACCCCCAGCTGACGATGTACCAGCTGGCGTGCGAGTCGCAGCTCAAGGCCGAGGTGGGGCGGCTGATCTTCTATCATCTGCCCACGCACCGGGAGCACGTCGTCGAGCGCAGGCCCGAGCCGCAGTTGGATATTTTGCGCCGGCGCATCGTGGATACCGCCGAGGCCATAGCGCGCGACCGCTTCGAGCCCGCGCCGTCCGAAAAGGCGTGCGCCTGGTGCGACTTCAAGGGCCTCTGCCCGGTATTCAACGGCGGCGTTTCCCAGCCTCAGGACGAGCTGGCCGGGCTCATCGACCGCTACGGCGATCTGCTGGCGCGCATGGCCCAGGATGAGCGGCAGGCGGCCGAGCTCAAGTCCGCCATCCTGGACATATTCGCGCGCAAGGGCTACGTGCGCGCCTTCGGCGCGCGCTACGAGCTTTTGCGCGGCGGCGCGGAGAAATGGGAATTTCCCGAGGGCAACAAGAAAAAGGTCCTCGGGCTGCTCAAGGCTGCCGGCCTTTACGAGCGCGTCCTGGCGCCCTCGGCGCCGCTGATCCAGAAGCTCCTCGCCGACGAGGGCGCGGACCCTTCCCTGCGCGAGTCCTTGCGCGGCCTGGGCAGCCGCCGGGAGGCTTGCGAACTCAAGGTGAAGCCTTTGTGAGCCGGGAAGTGGTGGTGGCCCTGGACCAGGGGAGCTCTACCTCCCGGGCGCTGGCCATCGATTCGCGCGGCCGGGTCGTGGCCCGCGCCCAGCAGCCCCTGCGCGTTTTCTATCCCAAGGCGGGCTGGGTCGAGCATGACCCCCTGGAACTGGCCCGGACCCAGGAGCGGGCGCTCGACGCCGTTTTGGCCAAGCTGCCGCGCGCGACCCGCGTGCTGGGCATCGGCATCGCCTCCCAGCGCTCCACGATCGTGTTCTGGGACCGCAAGACCGGCCAGCCCGCCGCCCGCGCGCCGAGCTGGCAGGACGGACGCGCCTCGTGCGTAACCGCCCCCCTACAGGGCCGGCAGGCCGAGGTATTCGAGCGCACGGGGCTGTATCTTACGCCGTATTATTCCGCTCCCAAGATCAGGTGGTTTTTGGACAACGAGCCTTCCGTCCGGCGCCTGGCCGACGAGGGGCGTCTGCTGGCCGCTCCGGTTTCGACCTTCCTGGTTTGGCGCCTGACCAAGGGCGAGGTGCTCGCCGCCGATCCCTCGCTGGCCCAACGCACCCTGCTGCTCGACCTGCGCACGCTGGACTGGGATCCGGAAATGCTCGCGCTCTTCGGCGTGCCGCGCGACGTTCTGCCCAGCGTTTTTTCCTCCGTCGGCGACTGGGGCTGCGTCGCGCGGGAGGGCCGCCGGATGCCCATCCTGGCCTGCCTGGGCGACCAGCAGGCGGCCGCCGTCGGGCTGGGGGCCATGGCGCCGGGCGCCTCGGTGGCCAATTACGGGACGGGCGCCTTCTTCCTCCACAACACCGGTCCGGTGCGGCACCGCGTGCCCGGCCTGCTAAGTTCCGTGGGCTGGAAGCTGGGCGACCAGCCCGCGGTTTTCCTGCAAGAGGGCACGGTGCACGCGGCCGGGGCGTCGTTCGACTGGCTGCGCCGCAACCTGGGGCTGTTCAAAAGCAACGCCGACATCGACCGGCTCTGCCGCAGGTCCCGCCAGCGCATAATGGCCTTGCCCGCCATCGGGGGCCTGGGCGCCCCGCGCTGGGACTACGCGACCAAGACGGCGTTTTTCGGCTTGACCTCGCAGACGCGCGGAGCGGACCTCGTGCGGGCCGTGGCCGAGGGCGTGGCCTTCCTGGTCGCCGACATCGTGGGCGCCTTGCGGGCTGCCGGCTTGCGCCCCGGGGCGGTCCGGGCCTCCGGGGGCCTGGCGCGCGTCGCCAGCCTCATGCAGTTCCAATCGGACCTGCTGGGCTGCGAGATCTCGCGCTGCGCCGAACGCGAGGCGACCGCCCTGGGGGCGGCGTCCCTGGCCGCGCAGGCGGCCGGGGCGGACTGGGCCGGGCGCCTCCGTCAGGGCCGCTGCGACCGGGTCTTCCGGCCGGCGATGCCCGCCGAAGAGTCGGGCGCCCTGCTCGCGGCCTGGGCGGCCTTCGTCAAGTCCCAGGCTGCCTTGAGCCGCGAAATCACGCTCCGGTAGGATAGCTCCCCGAACCCCCGGGCCTGCCAGTCCGCCTGCGACAGGTCCTGTTCGTCGTTGAAGCCGCTGCGCAGGCCCACGCAGGCCATGCCGGCGGCCTTGGCCGCGGCCACGCCCGGACGCGAATCCTCGATCACCAGGCAGTTCCGGGGCGCCACGCCCAGGCGCCGGGCGGCCAAAAGGTAAGGGGCCGGGTCCGGCTTGCTGCGGCCGGGCGTGTCGTCGCCGGTCACCACGGCCGAAAAACGTCGGCGCAGATGGAACCGGTCGAGGACCATGTCCACCCAGGATGCGGGAGAGGATGAAGCCAGGGCCAGGCGTAATTCGCGGCGGCGCATGGAACCCAGCCAGCGGATCAGCCCGGGCGCCAGGGCGACGCGCCGGTTGTAGACCTCGCGGGCGACTTCCTCGCAGCGCTCCAGGAATTCGGCCCTGGGCACGCGCAGGCCGCGCTCCCGGACCAGGCGTTCGTAGAGATCTGCTATGCTCACGCCCACGCTGCGGCTATGATCTTTTCGGGTCCAGCGGCCAAGCAGTTCCTTGAAAAACGGCTCTTCGCGCAGCATCCATTGGTGCTCGCTGTCGACCACCACGCCGTCCATGTCGAGGATGACGGCGGATAATTCGCGTTTCCCGACGGAACGATTTGTCCCCCGACGGAATGACCGGCCCCCCGCGGGGGCCGGCCAAACTCCGCGCCCTTCGGGCGCGGAGTTTGGTTTAACATGCCCCCCGACGGAACGGCCCGCCCCCGCGGGGGGCGGGCCGGCTTCGGCGCCCTGCGGTCGCCGAAGGGTTTTACGACTAAT
>JAQUMZ010000182.1 GCA_028717865.1 Elusimicrobiota bacterium
CAGCCCCGGGCCACGGCGAGCTCGATGACCTTTTCGCGCAGGTCGGTCCCGGCCGCCGACTACACGATGAAGCCCGCCTCCCGGCGCAGCGCCAGCAGCGCCCCGGGCAAGGCGGCCAGGGCGGGTTCGATCTGCTCGGGCGGGCCCTTGAGCTCGATCTGGAGCCGGTTGCGGTCGGACACCCCCGCCTCCAACTCCCGGGGCGTGCCGTCGGCCACGATCTTGCCGGCGCTGATGATTATGACGCGGTCGCAGGTGGCGGTGACCTCGGAGAGGATGTGCGTGGAAAGCAGCACGGTCTTCGCGCCCCCCAGCCGGCGGATGAGGTCGCGCACTTCCTGGACCTGGTTGGGGTCCAGGCCCGAGGTGGGTTCGTCGAGGATGAGAATTTCCGGATCGTGGACGATGGCCGCGGCCAATCCCAGCCTTTGGCGGAAGCCCTTGGACAACTCGCCGACGCGGGAGCCCACCTCCTGGCGCAGGCCGCAGGAACGGACCGCGGCCTTTACGCGCTCGGCGCGCGCGGCGGGATCGCTCAGGCCGCGCAGGCGGGCGACGAAATCGAGGCAGTCGGTGACCTCGAGGTCGCCGTAGAGCGGATTGTCCTCGGGCAGGTAGCCCAGGCGCCGGCGCACTGACAAAGGATCCTCGGCGACGTTTATCCCCGCCAGTTCGGCGCGGCCCTCGTCGGCGGTCAGGTAGGCCGTCAGCAGGCGCATGGTGGTGGTCTTGCCCGCGCCGTTGGGGCCGAGGAAGCCCACGATCTGGCCCCGCGGAATGTCGAAGCTGACCCCATCCACGGCGGGGCGGCCATTGAAGCGCTTGACGAGGTTCTGGGCCGAGATCATAAAGCTGCGGGGGATATTATTAGCAAATCAGGGTGAACGTCTGTCAAGATCCCGTCGGCAGGACGTTGTGCCTAAAACCGCCTGGGCCTATTGCCCATCCGGCGCTTCCCCAAAAGCATGTATCCCGGGCCGCCGGCGCTTATGTAACTTAAATCCATGCCCACGCGGCGCGTCTTTTCCTTCGCCTTGTCCGCGCTCCTGGCCTTGCTCTCTCCGGGACCTGCCGCATGGGCGGCCTTGGCCAACACCGCGGCGGCCTGGGGCCCGGCAGGGGCCGGCGCCGCCTTTCGGGCCGAAGCCAACTCGGCGCCGACTCGGTTTTGCGTTTCCGTTCCGAGTCGTTTGGAAACGAGCCTGGCTGCGCCGAAGCTAGGCTTTGCGCGGAACGAAATCGCTCCGGTTCCCGATATCCCCGCCGTTACGGCCGCGGGGAAGGCGGAGCAGGTCGTCGCGGAGGTGTCGCGGCCGGTGGCGGATTTGCTGGCCGCGAGTGAAAACGATGCCGGCTTGACTGGGCAGGCGGCCGCGGGCGCCGGGCTGTTCGACGCCGCGTCCTATGCATCGGGCGCGCAAGGCTTGGCCGAAGAAGTGGCCGTTGCGGGCAGGTACTACCCGGTCAGCCCGCTCTACTCGCGACCGAAGCGAACGTATTTTTTGGCGTCGCCAAATCGGACGCTCGAGAATCGCTACGTAAAAATTATCGTTGGATGGGATGATGAGAAGTCCGATTTTGTCCTCGCAAGCTACGATCCGGCGAAGAGTCCTCATGCGAATTCTCTCGCCTTCGAACGGGTCAACGCGTTCATCACCGCCAGCCGCGCCGTCGAATATTTCGAACGCCTCGGATTCCGGTTGAGCAGGCGGATCTTCATTGAGATCAAGAAAGGTCCCAGGCATGCGCCTCCCGAGGTCTTTACCGCTAATAACGGCATATATCTGGATTATTCGCGGTTCAGCCGCGAGACCCCCTATCATTCGCCCGCGAAGGACGCTACGGCCATTGTCCATGAGGTCGTGCATGCGATAATGAACATCTTGGGGGGGATCAATAATCACCCCACGGATAAGTCCGACGCGCAAGGATTTCTTAGGAAGGCTTTGGGTGAGGGAACGGCCGATTATTTCGCGAGCCAAATAACGGGCAGCACTATCATCGCCGAATATTTGTGGGGGCATGACTTGTTTGATCGTGGAAAACCTCCCAGGGGACTCGATGAACGCGACCCTCACACCGCGGGTGCTTATTTCACCTACGACCTCATTCTGTTGAAGAAAAAAGCCCTTGCGCTGGGCGTGGCGCCGCAGGAGTTCGATGCCGCCGTATTCTCCTCCGCCCTCTTCGCCGCGGCGCACCCGGATTTCTCGTTTCGGCTAAGCAGGGAGATGCTCAAGGAGAGGTTCGACTTCGTGAAGGACGGCGACTTCGAGCGCACAATGGATGCGGAAGCGCGGGCCAATTTGTCGATTGGAACGCAAGAGTCCCATTAGCTAGAATCTGCGCAACCCCCGGCCGGGAGGATCGTCGATGAGTCTGGCAGCAGAACAACCCATGCAGGCAAGTCTCGCAGCAGGCCGAGCCCGACCATATCGCTGGTTCGTGACCGGCGACCTAAACGGCTTTTTCGGCCTCATGTTCGACAACATGACCGTGCTCTCCTTCCTGGCCGGCATCCTGATCTTCGGCTTCCAGTTCCCCGCCGAGATCGTCTACAAAAAGATGTTCCCGGGCACGGCCTTCGGCGTGCTCTTCGGCGACCTCGTTTACAGCTGGATGGCCATCCGCCTGGCCAAACGCACGAACACCCCGAACGTCACCGCCATGCCCCTGGGCCTGGACACCCCCTCCACCATCGGCATCGCCCTGACCGTGCTAGGGCCGTGCTTTTTGGCCATGAAGGCCCGCGGCCTGGCGCCCCAGGACGCGGCCATGATGACCTGGTACGTGGGCATGGCGACCATGGTGCTCATCGGCGTGGTCAAGCTCGTTTTCTCCTTCATCGGCGGCTGGGTGCAGAGGATCGTGCCCCAGGCGGGCCTGCTGGGCTCGCTGGCCGGCATCGGCCTGGCCTTGATCGGCTTCATCCCGCTCGCCGACGTCTTCGGCCTGCCTCTGGTCGGAATGATCGCGCTGGGGCTCATCCTTTATAACCTGGTGGCGGGCATCCGCCTGCCCCGCAATTTCCCGGGGGTGCTGGCGGCCGTGGCCGCGGGCACCGCGCTTTACTACGTCCTGGCTCCCCTGGGCCTGACGGGCGGCACCTACCAGCCTCCCGTGGGCGAGTTGCACTTCGGCTTGCCGGTCCCGACCCTGGCCTTCCGGCACGGCTTGCTGGAGGCGTTCAAGTACCTGCCCATCGCCGTGCCCTTCGCGGTCCTGACCGTCGTGGGCGGCATAAACGTCACCGAGAGCGCGCGCTGCGCGGGCGACGACTTCAAGACCCGCGACATACTGCTGACCGAGGCCGTCTCCACGCTCATCGCCGGCGTCTGCGGCGGGGTGGCGCAGTCGACGCCCTACATCGGACAGCCCGCCTACAAGCAGATGGGCAGCCGCGTGGGCTACACGCTGCTTACCGGCGCCTTCATCGGCCTGGGCGGCATGCTCGGCTACATCGGCTTCATCGTGGAGCTCATCCCGCGCGCGGTGCTGGCGCCCATACTAATCTTCGTGGCCCTGGACATAATGTGCCAGGCCTTCCACGCGGTGCCCGCGGCGCACGCGCCCGCCGTGGCCTTTTCCTATTTCCCCACCGTGGCGCGCCTGCTGCAGATCAAGCTCTCCGACCCGGGCCTCGTGCCCGTGGAGAACTTCTCCAGGCTCCTGTCGGCGCCCGGCAAGGAACTGCCCGGCCTGCTCGTCACCGTGGCCCTGGGCAACGGCTTCATCCTGACCGCCATGCTCTGGGGCGCCTTCCTGGCCAAGCTCATCGACCGGAAGCTGCGGGCCTCGGCGATCTACCTCCTGATCCTGGCCGCCTTCAGCTTCGTGGGCGTAGTCCATTCCGCCATGCCGGAGGGCAACATGTACCTGCCCTGGAATTTGGCCGAGCCTTTCCGCCGCATACCCTACCAGTTCGCGACGGCCTACGCCGTCCTGGCGTTGCTTCTGCTGGGGCTGTCCTTATCCAAGGAGAGCCGCGAGCCGATCCCGGAGAAGATCGCCCACGGGCTCGAATAGCCATGAACCGCCACCAACTCGTCAGCGCCGCCGGTACCGTGGTCCTGCTGGGGCTGGCCTGGCTCTTCTGCCGGCACCGCAAGTCCCTGAACTGGCGGACGGTTTTCTGGGGTGTCACCCTGCAGTTCGTCTTCGCCCTGCTGATACTCAAGACCCCGCCGGGGCGCTGGGTCTTCGAGCGGATCAACGTCGTGGTGCTCAAGCTCCTGGCCTTCCAGGTCGAGGGCGCCCGGTTCGTCTTCGGGTCCCTGGCGATCCCGCCCGGCGAGCCCGGCTCCCTGGGCTTCTTCTTCGCCTTCCAGGTGCTGACCACGATCGTATTCCTCTCGGCCTTGCTTTCGGTGCTCTACTACCTGGGCGTGATGCAGAGGGTGGTGATCTTCCTGGCCCGGATCATGACCTACACCTGCCGTACCTCCGGGGCCGAGACCCTCAACGCCTCGGCCAACATTTTCATGGGCCAGACCGAGGCCCCGCTGTTCATCCGGCCCTACATCGAGGATCTCACCGAGTCGGAGTTCCTCTGCGTGATGACGGCCGGCATGGCGACCATATCGGCCGGGGTCATGGTCGCCTACGCGGGCATGCTCCAGCCCTATTTCCCGGACGCGGCCGGGCACCTGCTGGCCGCCTCGGTCATGGGCGCGCCGGCTTCGCTGCTTATCGCCAAGATCATGCTGCCCGAGACCGGCGTTCCCAAGACCATGGGGACGCTCAAGCTGCACTACCACGAGGAGCACGTCAACCTCATCGACGCCGCCGCCGCCGGGGCCTCCATGGGCATGCAGCTGGCGCTCAACGTCGGCGCCATGCTCGTGGCCTTCATGGCGCTGCTGGCCATGGCCAACTGGGCCTGCCACCAAGCCTTCGGGTTTGTCGGCCGCCCCGAGATCGGCTTCGAGCAGCTTTTAGGCTGGTTTTTCTCCCCCCTGGCCTGGGTTATGGGCACGCCCTGGAACGAGTGCCCGCTCATCGGCCGGCTCATCGGGGAGAAGACCTTCTTTAACGAGTTCGTGGCCTATACCAGCCTGGCCAAATACGCCGCCGAGCACGGCGGCGGCGCGGCGATCTCGGCGCGCGCTTGGATCATCGGCATACACGCCCTCTGCGGCTTCTCGAACTTCCTTTCCATCGCCATACAGATCGGCGGCATCAGTCCCATGGCGCCCAAGCGCAAGAAGGACCTGGCGCGCCTGGGGCTCTACGCCCTGATCGGCGGCTCGCTGGCGTGCTTCACTACGGCCGCCGTGACGGGGATGCTCATACCGTAGGACCTTCGGCCCATGCGGCCGGCGCGCGGGCCGCGGCATAATTGTAGATGTATAATAGATTCTTCGAGGTGCCACCGATGATGACGACTGCGCTGCGGGTCGTTCTGGTTTTCGGCCTTTCCGTTTCCCAGCTTTGGGCCGGCCCCGCCGGCACCGAGTCCAACGCCGGCCGCGCCGGCTCCGGTTCGGGAGTCAACGTCGGCCTGCCTTCATCCGGCGGTTCGGTTACGGGCAACAATACGGGCCTGGGCGGCGCCGGCGCGCGGACCCTCGACACGGGCAAGACCGTGCTGAACGCCGGTCCGGCGCCCGCGGTAACGGGCGGCGCCGCCGCCGCGCCGGCGGCTGCCGCCGCAACGCCGGCCGCCGGAGCCGCGCGTCCAACCTTGACCGCGCCGGCGGTCCGGACTTCTCCCCCGGCTTCGGCCCCCGCCGTCCAATCCGACGCTTTACGCGACCGCCGGCTCGGTTCCCCCGCCGCGCGCGGCGAGCTCGACGCCGCCGCCCGGGATATCCAAGCCGGCTTGGCCGAGCAAGCCCGGGGCCTGGGCGAAGCCTCGGTGGACCGGACCTTGGACCGCGTTTTCGACGCCTCCCGGGTCTCCGGCGGAGCCGCCCTGGCCGGCGTGAAA
>JAQUMZ010000183.1 GCA_028717865.1 Elusimicrobiota bacterium
GGGTCGAGAGAATATCGTTCCAGTAGGCGAAAAGTTGTTTTTTGTCTTCGGGTTCGAATCCGATTGTGAAGCGCATTTCATCCGTTTTGATGGGCGTTGTTTTCAAGAGATGCCTCCTGGTCTGCCGTTGACGGGATCGGGCGCAAAATGGTGCGTTCAGTAATTGAACATGCTACTATTTCCCTTCGCACCAGTCAAACGGGCTTCGCGGGCGGCAGGTTTGATATTATGGAGACAGAAATGAGAATCGCGGTCGCCTCCCAATCCGTGTCCAGGCATCCGGTTCTGCGCAAGGAACTTCTGGAGCTTTTCCCAGACTGCGTATTCAACGAGGATCTGAGCCACCCTCGGCCGGCGGAGCTGGCCCGGCTGCTCAAGGACTGCGACGGGGCGGTGGTCGGCCTCGAGCCTATCGGGGCGGAGTTGCTTTGCCGGTGCCCCAAGCTGAAGATCGTCTCCAAGTACGGGGTGGGGCTCGACAATGTCGATATGGCCGCCTGCGCCCGGCATGGAGTGATGGTCGGCTGGACTCCGGGGCTCAACCGGCTGGCCGTGGCGGAGATGGCCCTGGGCTTCATGATCGCCCTCCTTCGCCACATGGTCTCCTCCTGCCACAAGCTCAAGCAAGGCTGCTGGGAAAAGACGGTTGGCACGGAGCTGACCGGCAAGACCGTGGGCATCGTGGGGCTGGGGCATGTGGGCAAGGAGGTCGCCCGGCTTTTGACCCCTTTCCATTGCCGCGTGCTGGCCAACGATATCGTGGACATCGCGGCTTATTGCCGCAAGCATGGCTTGGAGCCCGCGACGAAGGCGAAAATCTGGCGGCAGGCCGATATAGTGACCCTGCACACGCCCTTGACGCCCCGGACCCGCGGCATGGTCGGCCGGCGGGTGCTGGGCGCGATGAAGAATACCGCCTTCCTCGTCAATACCGCGCGGGGGCCGATCGTGGACCCCTCGGCGCTTAAGTGGGCCCTCAAGAAGGGCGTCATCGCGGGCGCGGCGCTGGACGTCTACTCCGCCGAGCCGCCCTCCGACATGGATTTGCTCGGCATTCCGCACCTTGTCTGCACGCCGCACCGGGCGGGCAGCTCGCGGGAGGCGGTGCTGGCCATGGGACGCAGCGCCATCAGGCACCTGCGCGAATTCTTCCTGGATGGACGAGGGCCCCGGTGAAGCGCAAGCTCTCCATCGTCACGCCTTGCTATAATGAGGAAGCCAACGTCCAGCGGCATTTCGAGCGGGTGCAAGCGGCGATAGCTCCGCTGCGCGAGCGCTACGAGTTCGAGCACGTTTATACCGACAATTGCTCCACGGACCGGACTTTCGAGCTGCTCAAGGGGCTGGCCGCGGGGCATCCCGAGGTCAAGGTCCTGCGCTTTTCACGCAATATCGGCGCCAACCGGGCCATCATGATGGGGCTTTTGCATGCCGCGGGGGAGGCTGCCGTCCTTATCCAGGCCGACCTGCAGGACCCGCCCGAGTTGATCCCGGAGTTCGTGCGCGGCTGGGAAGAGGGGTGCGACGTCGTTTATGGAGAGATCCAGGGCCGGGAGGAAGGCTTGCTCATGCGCTACCTGCGCCGGCTCTACTACCGGGCCGTGGCCGCGCTTTCGGACGTGCCCGTGCCGCGCAACGCCGGCGAGTTCCGGCTGACCTCGCGCCGCGTGCTGGATGCCATGCGCGAGTACGGCGACGACGATCCATATTTGCGGGGGATCGTGGCCCATATCGGGTTCCCCCAGCGCGCGATCCCCTACCGGCGCGCTCGGCGCGCGGGGGGGCGCTCCAATTACGGTTTGGTGGCCCTGGCGGGCTACGCGGTCAACGGTCTGCTTTCGACTACGGTGGTGCCCATCCGGGCCGTGATCGTGCTGGGCCTGCTCGTGGCCGCGCTCGGGTTTGCCATGACCGTGCTGCTTTTCGCCAGCAAATTCCTGTTTCCCGGCGTGGCGCCGCGAGGCGTGACCATGATCGCGACCCTGGTGACCTTCTTTGCCGGGGCCCAGCTCTGCGCCGTCGGCATCATTGGAGAATACGTGCGCAAAATCTACGTCCAGAGCCTGCGCCTGCCGCGAGGCTTCGTGCAAGACAGGATCAACTTTTGATGCGCCATCCAGTCCTGGCCGAGGACCTGGAGGACGTGGCCTCGCGCAGCCTGCCTTTCCGGCGCCTGGCCGGGGCCTCGGTCCTGGTCACGGGGGCCGCGGGCTTCCTGCCCGCCTACATGGTCGAGACCCTGCTCTGGCTCAACGAGACCAGGCGGCTGGGGATCAAGGTCCTGGCCTTGGAGCGCGACGCGGCCAAGGCGCGCCGGCGCTTCGCGCCCTTTCGCGGGCGCCGGGATCTGCGCGTGATCGCCGGCGACGTCTGCGAGCCGGTTGCCGGAAGGCTGGCCCCGGATTTCATAGTGCACGCCGCCAGCCCGGCCACGCCCGCAGTCTACCGGAGCCGTCCCGCCGGCACGCTTTTGCCCAACGTGGTGGGCGCTTGGCGCATGCTTGAACTGGCCCGGCGCGGCCGCGCGAAGAGGATTTTGTTCTTCAGCAGCAGCGAGGTCTACGGCCGGGTCCCCCGCTCCTGGGGTCCGGTGGACGAGTCGCGCTGGGGGCCGGTCGATCCCATGGGCGAGCGCTCCTGCTATGCCGAAGGCAAACGGGCCGGGGAGGCGCTTTGCGCGGCTTGGCGCCGCGAGCACGGCGTGCCGGCCGTGGTGGTCCGGCCGTTCCATACCTACGGCCCGGGCATGCCCCTGGGCGACGGGCGCAGCTTCAGCGACCTGGTCGCGGGCGCGTTGAACGGCCGCGAACTGGTGCTCAGGAGCGACGGCCGCGCCGTGCGCTCATTCTGCTACGCGGCCGACGCCGTCGCGGGCTTTTTTACCGTGCTGCTCAAAGGCGAGCCGGGCCAGGCCTACAATGTGGGCCAGGACCGGGCGGCGGCGAGCGTCCTGGATTTTGCCCGGCTTCTGGTCCGGCTTTTCCCGGAAAGGCGCCTGCGCGTCGTGCGCCGGCCCGGCGGGGCCGTGCCGGCGGGCGCTCCGGATCGCATCACTCCCGACCTGGGCAAGCTGCGCGCCCTGGGTTGGCGGCCCCGACGGGACTTGGCCGATGGCCTGCGCCGCACGGTGGCTTTTTTCTCATGAGCCTGTCCGAGCTGCGCCGCGATTTCGCCCAGGGCCGCATCGCCAAGGCGGATTTCATCGAAGCGATGTACCGGCACCATGGGCTGCTGCACGAGTATTCCGAGCTGCTCAAGGACACCGAGGTTTCGGCCATAGAGATAACCGAGGGACGCGTGGTCATGACCATCCGGGAGACGGGCCTGCGCCTGGCCATAGCGGCCGGGGATCGCCGGCCCGCGCCCTTGGAGATGCTCAACTTCGGGACCTACGAGCGGGAGTTCTTGGAGGCTTCCCTGGCGTTGATGGACGAGGACGCCGACGTTCTTGACGTGGGAGCCAACATCGGCTGGTACGCCCTGACCCTGTCCCGCCGCCGTCCCGCTTGCCGGATATTCTCGTTCGAGCCCATACCGCGGACCTTCCGTGACCTGGAGGAGAACATTCGGATCAATGGGGCGGCCAACGTGCGTCCCATGCCTTTCGGGCTTTCGGAGCGCGAGGAGGAGAAGACTTTTTATTTCTATCCCGAAGGCGCGGCTAATGCATCGGCGGCCAATGTGTCCGGGCGCAAGGACGCGCGAGAGCTGCGCTGCCGGGTGCGCCGGCTCGACGACTTCGTCCGGGAGGAGGGCCTGCGCCCCGGCTTCATCAAGTGCGACGTGGAGGGTGCCGAGTTGTTCGTATTGCGCGGCGGCCAAGACGCCGTCAGTCGCCACAAACCGGTGATTTTCTGCGAGATGCTGCGCAAGTGGACCGCGCCCTTCGGCTATCATCCCAACGACATAATCGCCCTGCTCGGGGGCCTGGGTTACCGTTGCTACCTGCTGGAGGGCCGGGACTTGGCGGAGTGTCCTGTCGTGGATGAGTCGACGGTCGACACGAATTTCTTCTTCCTGCACCCTGCGGCGCACGCCGCCAAGCTCAAAGCCTTCGCAGCGCGGGCAGGCTGAGGCCGTCCTTCGGCCCCTTCAGGTCCGTCCAGGTCCCGGTTCCGTGGTCGTAGGCGCGCAGGTTCGCGTAGGGGAGGTCGCCGCCGCGAAACCCTCCCACGACCGCGGCCCGGGGTTCGAAGCTGGCGACGCCTTGGGCCAGGTGGGCTTTTAGGGGCGAAGGCGGCCGTTGCAGCAGCAGGGCGCAATCCAGGTCGTAGCCCGAGCTGAACACCGTGGCCGAGCCGACGCCGCCGGGGACCCCGAAGACGAGCACGGGCCCGGGCCGGCTGCCTTGCGGTTCCGCGGTCAAGGACCGCAGGACTTCTCGCTGCAACGAGTAGGCGCGGCTCCATTGCGCGTTCGAGCTCCAGCCCGCGAGCAGAAAACCCGAGACCAGGACGGCGAGCAAGGCGGGCGCGGCGAGGCGCGCGGCCGGCCAGGCCGCGTCGCGCAAGCGGCTGAAGGCCCAGGCCAGGATAAGCGCCGCGCCAAACGAGGAGGCGAGGTTTATCCGGTTGGTCAGGTCGAAGATCGACGGGGTGTAGGTTCGGTCCAGGAAGTAGGGAGCATAGCCCAGCAAAAACCACGCCGCGCCCAGCCCGCACGTCCAGGAATCAAGCGCGGGAGCGCGCCTGAGCAGCCTGATGCAGAGCCAGGCTAACGCTGCAACCGCGAGAATCAGCAGCGCCCATTGCGGCGGGCCGAAGAAGTCCAGCGCGAAAGAGGCTTGCCTGGATATTAAGTGCAGCAGCCGGTTGCCCAGGCTGCATTCCAGGCCCGAGGCAACGACCTTCAAGACATGAGAAGGATTCAGGGACATGGGATGGCGCTCCAGCCCGCTGCTCCATGGAATCCAAAGCCGTTGGTAGGCTACGATCAAGATAAAGAAGGACCAGAGCGCAGCGCAGGAGCCCAGCGTTTGTTTGGCGGCGCGCGGCCAAGACAGGCCTTGGCGCCTGGCCCGGCGCAGGGGCATCCAGGCGGCGAGCAGCACGAGCGGGGCGGCGGCCTCGTAAACAAGCGTGGCCGCGCCGAATACGGCCAAGGCCGCGGCCTGTGCGGCGCGGTCGCGCCGCTCCAGCCACCGGTTATGCAAGCGCAGGGCGAGCACCGTGCCCAGCAGCGACGTCGTGGCGATAGAGGCCGAGACCCAAAGTCGGGTGGAGTCGTGGCTGGGATGCAGGCCGGCCAGCAAGGCGCCAAGCAGGGCCGCTTCGGTGGGGATATACCATTCGCGCAGCAGACGGTAGAAGTTCCAGGCGAGCGCGAGCTGAAGCGCGATGGAAAACAAGGCGTAGCCCAGAGGCCGGAGTCCGAAGAGCGCGTAGAGGCCGGCGTAGTAGGGCAGGTCCAGGGGGCGCGTAGAGAAAAGTCCGCCGCAGCCGGCCGACAGGCCGCGCAGCGCGGCGAAAAAGCTTCCCGGGCGGTCCATCGCGGCCACCAGGACGTAGTCGTCGTTGTAGAAGCCCAGGCCGGAGGCGCGGAAGAGGCCGAGGGTCAGGACGGCGGCGGCGAGGGCGGCCATGGCCCAGGGCGGGCGCGCGAGGTCGGGCTTCAGGTGCCCTCCATCTCGATCGGGCGGGCGAAGGGCTCCATTTCCGTCATCGGGCGGCCGAAGGCGATCTTTGGGTAGACGTTGGCGAATTGGTGCAGGCGCACGCGCAGGAGGAAGGGCCGGCGCGGGTCGCGCCAGAGCGCCTTGAGCCCGCGGGCCAACTCGCCGGTGTTTTTCGCCTCGGCCGCGCCTATGCCGTAGGCCCGGGCCACGGCGGTGAAGTCGGGAGCGGAGTAGTCCCAAAGGGTGCCCGCGTAGCGGCTTTTGAAGTAGCACTCCTGGAACTGGCGGACCATGCCGTG
>JAQUMZ010000184.1 GCA_028717865.1 Elusimicrobiota bacterium
CGGCCGCGGGGCTGCTGGCGCTCGGCGTCTACGGCCGCGGCTCGCCCTCCTTCCTGCTCTGCCGCCTGGCTTTCGATTATTATCTGGCGCGGGATACCCCGGAGATCGAGGCGCAGGTCCGCACGGGGCTGTCGAACGTCTACTATTTCACCAGCTATTACTTGAACGGGATGCTCTCCGCCGCGGAGGGGACGGGCAGCGAGCGGCTCCTGCGGCGGGTCATGCGCAACCTCGACGCGATGATCGCCGCGGCCGAGCCCTTCGAGGACGGCGGGCGCCCGTGCCGGGGCTGGAAGCCCTTCTACGTCACGGCGGACTCCTCCGTCGCGCGGCCGAGCCTGCATTTCACCTTCCAGGCCGCCGTGCCGGTGGGGCGGGCCGCGGCCGTCATAATGTCGCGCCCGCGCTGGCGGGCCAAATACGGCGCCGACGCCCGGCGCTATGCCGCCTTCGCCGACGAGCTCGTCATCCAGTACTGGTATCGCGCCCGGATGCGGGAGCGCATCGCCTGGATCGACCCGGACCACTTCCCGCTTTGGAACGACAACGCCTCGAACCTGGCGCTGGTCGCGGTATTCCTCTATCAAGCCACGGGCGACCCGGTCTGCAAGGATATCGGCCTGCGCGTCGGGCGGGCCTTCCAGGCGAAACTCGCCCCGGCGGGGAACGGCTGGATTTGGGAGGACCACACCATACCCGTCGGCTCGGACACCGACAACACGCCGGGCTCGGTGGGCAACCAGGAGGGGGTGCCCGACGTCTCCCACGCCAATCGCGAGGCGTTCCTGATGCTGGCCCTTCACGAGACCGGACTGATGTTCGGGCGCGCGGACCTCGAGCGCATGGCCGCCACCTTCACCGACTTCGTCTGGAACCGGTCCGAGGACTTCCCGGGTTTCGCGAACTACATCAACGGCAGCGACAAGCCCTATCGGGTCTACAAGGAGCCGGGGCTCAACGGCAGCGTTTATCACGGCTGGGTCCTGATGGGAGGCTATTCGTCCAGGGCCCAGCGGGTCGTGCTGCGGACGATCGCGGCGCTGGCGCGCGGCCGGCGCAACCCGTCCCTGGAAAGGAACGCCACCAGCTACGGCGGCAAGGTCGGCCTCTGCGGGCACGCCTTGCGCAATTTCCACCGGCTCAGGCTCGCGCGCGCGAAGGACGCGCGCCGCGAATAGGTGTATCATATCGAGGATGGCGCAAATCGGTCGCGCGTCCGGCCGCGAGTCGGCCGGCGTCTGGCTGGGGTTGGCCGGACTGGGGGCCCTGGCCTACGGCATGCTGCCGGGCGCCCCCGTGCTGGGCGAGGACGCCTACCACATCTGGGATAATCCCTTCCTGCGCCTGCCCGCCCGGGAGTTCTGGACCGGGCTGCTCGGCTCGCATTATTTCCAGGCGGCGCGCGAGCGCACCTACCAGCCGCTGGTGACCGCGCTGCACTACCTTCTGGCCGCGAGCCCCGCCGCGGTTCGCGCGGCCGGCATCGCGGCCCACTGCCTCAATGCCGGGCTGGTTTTCCTGCTCGGGGTCCGGCTTCTGCGCCGGAGGGACGCGGCCCTGGCGGCCGCGGCTCTGTTTCTGCTCTTCCCGTGCGCCGGCGAGGCCGTGGCGATATCCTCCTACCACGGCCACGTCTTCAGCCTGGGTTTCGCCTTGGGCAGCCTGCTGCTCTGGGCCCGGTCCCTGGATCGCTTCCCGGGCGGCCGGGCGGCCGCGGCGGGCTCCTGGCTGCTCTTCGCCTTGGGCTTGGCGTGCAAGGAGACCGGCTTGGTGGTTTTGGCGCTTGTCCCTCTTTATACCGTCTGTTTCGGCCGGGGCTGCCGTCGGCGGGCCGCGCCTCGGGCGCTGCCCTTCGCCCTGATCGCCCTGGCCTACCTGTGGCTGCGCTTCGGCGCGCTGGTCCAACCCGCGCCCTTCCCGCGGACGTTTTCGTACAGTCCGGCGACGTCCTTCGGCTGGTATCTCAGGATGCTGCTGGCGCCCCATCCCCTTTGCCTGGAGAGTTCGGCGCCGGCCGGCTGGCTCTATTGGGCGCTGCCCGGGGTTTTCGCAGGCGCGCTCTGGGCCGCTCGCCGTTCGGCCTGGGCGTCGTTCTGCCTGTGGTGGCTGCTCATCTGCCTGCTGCCCGTGCTGCATATCGTCGCCTTCGCCAACCTCTCCCCCGTGGCCGACCGTTATCTTTATTGGCCGGTCGTCGGCTTTTGCCTATTGGCGGGCGCTCTCGCGCGCTGGCGGCCGGGCCGGGCCGCGCTGGCCGGCTTGATCCTGGCCTGGGGGGCCGTTTGCATAGCCCGCAACGGCCTTTACCGCCAACCGCGGCTGCTCTACGAGCAGACCGCGCGCTGCGCCGCGGGCAATCCCCGCGCCCATTTCCTGCTCGGGCAGGAATGCCTGCGGGGCCTGGACCTGGACGCCTCCGAGCGGGCCTTCCGGCGCGTGCTGGAACTGACCGACAGCGCGGGTACGCGCGCGGCCTTGGACGACATCGCGCGCCTGCGGCGGGCGGGCTACCCTGCGGCCGGCTCCCCGGATTCTCGGGCCAGGCGCAGGCAGTAGAGCCAGAACGCCAGCAGGACGAGGGCCGGCAGGGCCAGGAGCAGGTCGGCCGGGGCCGCGGCAAAAGCGTCCAGGCGCTCGCGCGACAGGAACTTGAAGGCCACCAGAGGCTGGAACTGGGCGAAGAAGGCGTAGAACCAGAGCCAGGCCGACCGGCCGGGACGGGCCTGCGGCAGCGCCAGGAAGGCGAGCAGCAGCAGGCCCTGGTGGTGCGTGTCGGAATGCGGCGATATGAGCACGGCCGTAGTCAGGCCCAAGGCCAGCGCGGCGCCGGGGCTGGCCCGGCGGCAAGCCCAGGCGCAGGCCGCCAGCGCCGCCAAGCCGGCCGCGCCGGCCAGGGCGCGCGCCAGCGCCGGGGCGTCCACGAGTCCCCGCGTGTAGGGCGTGAAAGCCATGAGGCGGTAGGAAATCGCGGTCAAGGATTGGTTGTCCCAGAAACCCTCCAGCCCGAAGGGCGAGGCCAGCCGGGACCAGTAGCGGGCCTGCGTCGGCCAGGGCACGAAGGCGCCGCCGACCAGGAAAGCGGCCAGCAGGGCGGCCAGGCAGCAGGCGGCGGCGCGCCAGCGGCGGCGCGCCAGCAGGGGCACGATGAGGACGGCCAGGAACAGCTTCAGGCAGACCGCCGCCGCCAGGCACAGGCCCGCGCGGCAGGGCTTGCCGCGCTGCTCCAGGCGCAGGGCGAGCATGAGACAGAGCAGAATGATGGTCTCGCTCTGGCCGATTTGCAGGCAAAGGTAGAGGGGCTGGAAGAAAAGAAAAAGCAGCAGCGCGCGCAGACGCAGTCTGGGGTCGGGCTCGCCCTCCAGCCAGACCGCCAGCGCCGCCCACAGGGCCGTGTGGGAGAGGACCTGGAATGCGAGCCAGGCCGCCGGCTCCGGCAGCAGGGCCAGGGGGGAGAACAAGACGGCCGTGATGGGCGGATAGAGGAAGAAGAGGGAGCGGTCCCCTGGCTGGAAGGAGAGGAACGCATCGTAAATGCGGTCCCCTTGCCCGTGGACCAAGCGGACGGCGGCCTCGTGGACCACGGAGAAATCGAAGCCGTTGCTGAAGACGCCGAGAAAAAGGCCCGCGCAGAGATAGTTCAGGACTCCGAGCGCCAGGAGCAGCAGCATGGGCTCGTCGCGCGCGCCGGCAAGCCAACCGGGCAGTAGACGCCGCATCGCGAGATTATACGATAAGGCCACCCTAACGGAACCGGCGCCCCCTCGTATGGGGCGCCGGTGGCGCGGCGCTGGACGGCGCGCCGCGCTCAGGTACGGTATGCGGGCCGCTGCCGTTCCGCCATTCGCGATGCGCAGCATCGCGAATCCGGACGGCCCCCCGCGGGGGCCGTCCGAGCCGTTGGGGGCTGAATGCCACCCTAACGGAACCGGCGCCCCCTCGTATGGGGCGCCGGTTGCGCTCGACTGGACGGCGTCGAGCGCTTGTTTTGCGCCCTCGCTTCGCTCGGGCGCTGGCTTAACGGCGGCGATCAACCGGCCAAAGCCGTTCGCCAGGTTCGCGCCCGACCGAAGGGAGGGTGCGAACCCCGGCGCCGCCACTCCGGGCGGCGCCGTTTCCGTTGTTCGCCCAGCCCGCTGGGCCAACCATCCCGAAAGGCCTGGCCAACCATTCCTTCGGACGGTGGCGCTCCCGCGCCCAATACGCTATATTCTCCGGCCATGCCGCGCGAGGATGTTTTGGCCGCCGCGAGAAAATCCCCGCTTTTCAGCCGCCTGAAGCCGCGGGCCCTGGACGCCGTGCTGCGCCGCGGCGCGCTGAGCCGCCACGAGGGCGGCGAATCCATTTTCATGTCCGGAGACCCAGCCGACCGCTTCTACCTCGTCGTCCGCGGCCGGGTCAAGATATTCAAGCTCTCCTCCGGAGGCGCCCAGCAGATACTCCATGGTTTCGGTCCGGGCGAGACTTTCGGAGAGGCCGCCATGTGGGAGGGCGGGCGCTTCCCCGCCTGCGCCGAGGCCCTGGAGCCGACCCAGCTGTTGGCCGTTTCCCGCGCGGTGCTGCGCGAGGCCTTCGGCCGCGATCCGGAGCTGGCCATCGGCATGCTGGCCGGGCTTTCGCGCCGTCTGCGCGAGCTGGTCGGTTTGGTGGAGGAGCTTTCGCTCAAGGACGTTCCCGCGCGCCTGGCCGGGGCCCTGCTCGACGAGGCCGAGAAGGCCGGCGGCAGCGCCTTTTGCATGAAGCGGACCAAGGCCGAGCTGGCGGCGGCCATCGGGACCATCCCCGAGACCCTGAGCCGCGCCTTGCGCAAGCTCAAGCGGGCCGGCTGGATCGAGGTGCGCGGCCCGCGGATCGCCGTGTTTCGGCCGGACGAGCTGCGCCGGCTCTCCGGGCGGGATTGAAAGCCGCTTGACTTAAATCAAGGCGCGTTCGGTCGCCGGGGGGCATAATGTCCGCAAAGGACGGCAAAGGAGGGAGCATGGACATGTTCTGTTATCAGTGCGAGCAAAACGCGGGCGGCAAGGGCTGTCAGAGGCTGGGCGTCTGCGGCAAGGAGCCCGCGGCGGCCGGGCGCATGGACGAGCTTATCCAGGAATGCGTCGGCATTTCCCGATACGCCCATCGCGCGCGCCGGCTCGGGGCCGCGGACCGCGGCATCGACGTGTTCGTGGTGGAGGCTCTTTTCACCACGGTGACCAATGTCAACTTCGATTCGGCGCGCCTGGCCGACTGGGTCGGCCGCGCCCGGAAGCTGAAGGCGGCGGCCCGGACCCTGTATGAGGAAGCCTGCCGCAAGGCCGGCCGGACGGCCGAGGCGGTGCCCGAACCCGCCTGCGCCGCCTCCGTCTCCGGCAAGCTCGCGGCGCTCGGCGCCGACGCCGGGGGGCTGCAGGAGCTGGTCAAGTACGGGCTCAAGGGCATGGCGGCCTACGCCGACCACGCGCGCATCCTCGGCGTGGAGGACGACGCGGTCTACGGCTTTTTCCACGAGGCCCTGGATTTCCTGGGCGACAATCCGTCCGATATCGGCCAGCTGACCGCCATGGCGCTCAAGGTCGGCGAGGTCAACCTCAAGGTCATGGAACTGCTCGACCGGGCCAACACCGGGACCTACGGCCATCCCGAGCCGACCCGGGTCCGGATCACGCCGGTCAAGGGCAAGTGCATTTTGGTATCCGGGCATGATCTCAAGGACCTGCACGACCTGCTGGAGCAGACCGCGGGCCAGGGGATCAACGTCTACACGCACGGCGAGATGCTGCCCTGCCTGGCCTATCCCGGCCTCAAGAAGCACAAGCACCTGGCCGGCAACTACGGCGGGGCCTGGCAGGACCAGCAGAAGGAGTTCGAGGCCTTTCCCCGCCCGATACTCATGACCACCAACTGCATCCAGAAGCCCAAGGACTCCTACAAGG
>JAQUMZ010000185.1 GCA_028717865.1 Elusimicrobiota bacterium
CCGCGGCGCGGAACTCCGAGGAGCCGTTGGCGCTTATAGGCAGGCGCTTCCAGCTCCTGCCCTCGCGGATATAAACCCCGCCAAAATCCACCAAGGCGTAGGTCCGGCCCCCGGCGTGGATCACGTCGATGACCTTTCGCGAGATGGTGTTGTCGAGCCCGCCGGACACCAGGCGCTCTCCCGCCAGCAGGGCGGCCACATTGGCGCGGGAATTGGCGGCCGAGGGCTGGACCGCGGCCAAGGACGCGGCCAGGGCTTTTTCCAGGGTCAGGTCGGGTTCCTGCCGGAGCGCGCTCGCGGCGGCCGCGGCCCAGGCCTCGGCCTTGCCGGGAGCCAATTTCAGGCCCAGTTCCTCGCGGATCCAGCCTTCCAGGGCGCTCCAAATTCCTGAAACGCTTTTGTCCGGCTCCGTAACCTCGGCCGTCGAGTCCGCTGCGGCCTGCGCGTTGTCGTAGAGCCGGTCCAAAGCCGCGGCGCGCCTGGGCTCGTCGCGCAGGTCCGGCGCGACGCCTTGCTCCAGGTTTTCCAGCAAGCCTTCGGCTTGCGGTGCGGCCGGCAGCGGGGCCTGCGCGGCAGCCAGGGCCGCGGGCAGGATCGGCGGCGCGGCCAGGGCCGGAAGGCCGGCCGCCGGCTTGGCGGAGGTGAAATTCAGGCCTAGCGGCGACAAAACCGCCGGAGGCCGGACCACGGTTCGCACCCGCAGCGCCGGCCCGGCCGCCTGGACCGATGACAGAAGCAATTGCGCCGCCGCGCAAACGGTCGCGCGCTTTAAAATAACTCTCATTCCTGATATAAATGATATACGGAGCCTGGTTTCACCGCCAGGGATAAAAGTCCCAAGCCGAGCCGAACCAAGGGCCCAGGCCGCTATTTGCGCACGCGCCAATCCCCGCCCCAGATCGCCGCCTCATGGCCCAGCGCGTTCAAGAGGCGAAGGTCCTTGGCGGTGGGAGGCGCGGATAGGGTTTCATCAGGCTGGTTTCCCTTTTGGCGGCCGTGGCTGCGTGCGTTTATTCCCTGCTCGCGCGGGAAGCCTTGAGATGCTTGACCAAGAGTAATGAGCCTTTCCCGGACCATTGCGAGGTCTTTCGCCGGGAGGCCGAGGCTGCGCTTCACGAAGTCTTGCGCAATCCTCACTGCAACCGCAGTTGCAAGCCCGGCGCGAGCGCTGTCCAATCAAACCCCGGCGAGTTTGCGGGAATTCGGCCAAATGAATTTGGTTCAATGAGCGAGGCTATGATGCGTTGTCTATTTGTCCTTATTGCCGCCTCCCTGAGTTCGTGGTCATATTGCCAGGACGGCGTTCTGCTGAATCTTCTCCCAAAGCCAGGCGCGAAGACGGCGCAATTCAGTTGCGGGGAGATAAATTCAGAGAGGCTCAATGAGCTCGTCAGGCTGAGTTCGCAAACACATACGGACGCCCTGATCGTCTTGAAAGACGGCAAGACGGTGGCAGAGAACTACTCGCGAGTGCCGAACGAGCTGCTTCCGCTCTACTCGGGCACCAAGAGCATCGTTTCTTTGGCCATCGGGAAGCTTATCAGCGAAGGGAAGATCAGGTCGCTCGATGAGCCTCTTTCGACGTGGTTTCCCGAATGGAAGACGGGACTTAAGGCCAGAGTTACGCTGAGGAATATCCTAACCCACACCTCGGCTCTCAGTCATAAACCTGGGGATGCCTTATTGGCTTCCCAATATGACCGGCTGCAATATGTCCGGAGGTTGGAAATCCTCGGAGCACCGGGAGACACCTTCTCATACAATAACGAGGCGGTCATGCTCCTGTCGGGGATTATTCTAATGGCTGCGGGGCAGCCGGCTGATCAGTACGTGGCCAAGAGCATATTCACGCCTCTGGGGATCAGGCATTGGTCTTGGGAGAAAGACGCTGCCGGCAACGTGCTGACTTATCGCGGCCTTGCCTTGGAGCCCTCGGCTTTGGCGGCTATTGGCCAGCTCCTGCTCCAGGAAGGGCGTTGGAAAGACAAAACAATCTTGCCGCGCGATTGGGTCCGCCTCGCCACTTCCCCTTCCACAAAGGTGGAACCGCGCTACGGTTTGTTGTGGTGGATCGCTCCCTCAGTCCCTATCGAGGATAACCATCCCATCGGCTACATCGCAAATGGGTGGCAGGGAGAATATCTGGTCGTGGATCCCCGGTACCGTCTGATCGCGGTCAGGATGCGCCACCCGTCTTCGGACCCAGACGAGAAGGAGAATGTCCGGTATGGGTTTTCGGATTTCCCCCATCTGGCTCTGTCTTTGGTAAATTCCTGTGCCGTCTCTCCCGCGAACTAGGCCGGTTTGGCGGAGTCAGCCCGGCGGGATTGCCGGCGCCGGAGCCGATGGCGTCGGCCTGATCGGAGGATGGAATGAAGATAGAGCACGTCGCGATGTGGACAAAGGACCTCGCGAAGTCGAGGAGATTCTACGAGCGGTACTTCGGCTTCAAGGCGGGGAAGAAATATCACAACAAGAAGACGGGTTTCACGTCCTGCTTCCTCTCGGGCGACGGCGGGTCGCGGCTGGAATTGATGCATATGGGCCACATCCCGGCCAACCGCAACAGCGTACAGGAGCAACACATCGGTTGGATTCACGTCGCCGTCGCAGTCGGCGGCGAGAAGAAGGTCCTCGATATCACTGAGAAGCTGCGAAAGGACGGTTTCGCCGTCGTCGACAAGCCCCGCCGTACCGGCGACGGATGTTTCGAGAGCTGCGTTCTCGATCCGGATCGGAACCGGATCGAGGTGACGATCGGCCGAGCACGCTCGGTATGAGAATTACAGCAAGCCTTGAATCGGAAGGGGCGGCTCGGCCGGGAATGATCGACGCAAGGAGGGGCAAGATGATTAGAAGTCAACTGCCACGGGCTAAAGCCCGTGGCTTGCCGCGTGCGGCATGCCCTGGTCCCGGATGTGCTTTCGGATGGTCTCCTCTTGCGTAGACCCGACGGTCTCGGCAAAGTAGCCATCCGCCCAAAAATTGTCTCCCCACAAAAATTCCTCCAGCTCGGGGAACTCCTTTCGCAATTTGACGCTGGTTCCCCCTTTTATGAGTTGCATGACTCGTGACACGCTCGTCTCCGGCCCAATCTGCAGTAGCATGTGCGCATGGTCCCGCTGGACGCTCAATTCGCTGATCGCCCACCCGTTGACTTTCGCCGCCTCGCACAGTAACCCCTTGAGGCGGCTGGCCACTTTGCCGAGCAATACCCTCTTGCGATACTTCGGTACCCAGACGAGGTGATATTGCAACCGGTGCTTCGTGTGGCAGCCTGTCCAGTACTTGCGCATGACCAGAGCATGCCAAACTTCGTCTCCGCTTCGCTACGTGCGGCGCTGGATCGTCGAACGCACCAACGCCTGGCTCCAGAACTTCCGCCGTCTGGTTGTGCGCTACGAGCGGTCCGCCTTGATCTTCCTGGGGCTGATTCATGTGGTCTGCGCCCTGATCGTCCTCAAGAGGGTTGTTGGATGAGTTCTGCTCAATCCGTGGTTCTGAGCTTCATCGCGGCGGACTGGGCCGGTTCGGGGATCGTTCCGCTCGCGTTGATCGCGCTGGGCTTGGCGTATTATGCTTTCTACTTTTTCAAGGTTTGGATCGCAGGCGGGTTCCGCGCGCGGATACGGGCGTGGGTCCCGGAGAACAACATCACGCATGGGGCTTTGTCCATATCGATTTTGGCGTTGGAAAATCTGGCGGCGCGCGGGTTCGCGGCCCTTCTAGTCGTGATCGACGTCCTATGGCTGCTGGACTTTGTTTTTTCGCTGGCGCGGCGGCCCTGGAGCTGGCCCTGTCGGCCTCCGGACGCCGGAATCTTCTGCGCTTCAAGACCGCGAATTACGCGCGCAGTTTCACCTACGGCATGTTTTTCGCCTGCACTTGGTTCGCCGCGACGCATTCCCCGGGTTCGACCGCGGCAAAGTTGGCCTGTCCCTTATCGCTCTACGTCCTGGCCGCGCTGGTGGCGGCCGTCAATTTGTGGGAAACGGGCCGGCACGCCGTCCGGCTTATCCGACGCTGAGCGTCGTCCCGACGCGATGCCGGAAAACCAATTCGCCGCCGAGCCAACTGCCGAATGCCAGGACGAGCCAGCCCGCCCCGGCCAGGACGTCCGAGATCGCGAGTCCGCCGGTCGTGCCCCACAGCCGCGCCAGGAAGCTGACGACGTAGACGCCCACCGCGGCCAGCATCGCGATCATGTGCCGCTGGGCCACGGCCTGCGCCGGACTCGCCTTGGGCAAGGCCGCCAGGTCCGCCAGCCCGGCCGCCGCGGCCGGCAACGCGGTCAAAAGGCCCCCGGCCAGCGACCAGGAGGCGGCCGCGTGCCAGAAACCGTCCATCCGCCACCAGCCTATGAGGTCGGCGGGAAGCGCGAGGCTGAGCAACGCGATGGGGAAATGCACGAGCTGGCAATGCACGGGATGCCCGAGCAGGCGAAGACCCGACTCGTCCCAGGCCAGGAACATCGGGGATTCAGGGCCGCAATATCGCGGCGATCAGCAGCACGAATCCCGTCCCGGCAATCAGGGCATGGAGGATGACTCCCGGCGTGGGCAGCTTGAGCTTGCGCAGCTGGAAGGAGAAGACGTAGAAGCCGCCGAGGGCCGCCAGCACGAACAGGCCCAGGGCGATGCCGGCGAAGCCCTTGACGACGGCGTGCGCGACCGCCAGGGCCAGGAGCACGAGTCCGCAGGCGCCCAACAGCCCGTGCAGCAGGGCCAGGGGCAGGGGGATGGGCTTGTCCTGGAGATGCAGGGCGGCCAGGACCAGGCCTCCGAGCGCGGCTAGGGCGAAGATAACGGCGGCGGTCACGAGCATGATATCCTCCTTGAACGTATGGGGAGATTATCGCACGGCGAGGTCAAGGCAACCTCAACCGCGGCTCGAAGCCCGCGCTTGCATGCGGTGGACGAGGAAAAGTACAATATCTTCCCGGCTTTCGCGGGCGTGGTTCAATGGTAGAATGCTACCTTGCCAAGGTAGAGACGGCGGTTCGATTCCGCTCGCCCGCTCCACTTTCCTGACGAGAAACACCCCTCCAGAGTCGTCCGTAGAGTAGCGAAAAAGGGCCTACTGGACCGCTACCCTTGCTAAGTCCGTTTCGGGAGATGCGTATGAGCGAAACGGCGCTGGCAATCCAAAGTCTCACGGCTGAAACGCTGTCTTGGCCGCAGGCGTTTAACCTGTTCCAGCTTCGGGGCCGGGCGGAAGGCCATAGCCCGGCCACGTCTGAACATTACCGCTGGACCCTGGGGCAGGCGGTGGAATTCTTCAAGCGAGCCGGGGCGGATAAGCCTTGCGCGGTGTCGTCGGTCCACGTTAAGCAGTTCCTGGACGATAGGCGAGCCACCGGAATGTCATCCTCGACGCTTCAGACGCGGTTTAGGCACCTGCGAACGTTCTTCCGCGCCCTTGTGTCCGATGGGATTTTGACGAAGGACCCGACGGAGCAAGTGTCCACGCCGAAGATTGAGACCAAGCCGCCGAAGGCATTTAGTCTGGACAATTTTGCGGCCGTCCTTGAGCGGGTGGACCTTAAGAAGCCGCTAGGCAAGCGGGATGTGGCGTTGTTCTGCCTGGTGTTCGATTCCGGGGCGCGGGTATCCGAGGTCTTGAGCCTGAGCATCAAAGACCTGGACCTGTCGCAGAACATGGCGCAGGTCCGGGGCAAGGGCGGGCGCTTCCGTTCGATTGCCTGGGGCGAGCGGACGCGGCGGGCCGTGCTGGATTGGCTACGGTGTCGCCCCGAGGCCAAGCCGGAGGACCCGGCTTTCTGTGATAAGTTCGGCGGGATGCTGAGCCGGGGCGCGGTGCGCCAGCGGTTGAAGCGGCTGACGAAGAAGGCAGGCATTGCGGCCCCGAGGCTGGCAGTCCATGCGCTGAGGCATGGTTGTGCCT
>JAQUMZ010000186.1 GCA_028717865.1 Elusimicrobiota bacterium
AACACCCTTTCCGGTGCCGCCCTGGTCTCTGCGGCGGAGCATTTCGACCGGGAGGTCCGTCCCGTGCTGGAGGCGCCGGCGGGATGCGAGTGCGGCGCGGTCGCGCGGCAGCTGCTCGCCCAGCGCATGCTGGTGCCGGAGGAAACCGACGAGCCGGCCATCCTGCGGCGCCGCTACGCCTCGGGCCGCGCGGATCGCCGCTGCCTGCAGCTGACCGTCCTGCCGACGCTGAGATGCAATTTCCGCTGCGCCTACTGCTTCGAGCCGCACCGCGCCGCCGATCTCGGCCGGGAGCAATTCGACCGGATTCGCGAGCTGGTCGCGCACAAGGCCTCCGAGATCGAGCGCCTCGAGCTGACGTGGTTCGGCGGCGAGCCCATGCTGGCGCACTTGCGCATAAGGGAATGGAGCCGGGAGCTCCTGCGCCTGGCCGAAGCGCGCCGGATCAATTACCGCGCCGGGATGGTGACCAACGGCTATCTCATGGGGCCGGAGCACCTGGAGACCTTGGCGGCGGCGCGGGTCAAGGCCCTGCAGATCACGTTGGACGGCCCCCGTCGGACGCACGATTCGCGGCGGGTTCTGGCGGGCGGCGGGCCGACCTACGACCGGATTCTGCGCAATCTGGAGGCTTTGCGCGAGTCGCGCCTGCCCGTGCGCGTCGCGCTGCGGGTGAATCTCGACAAGGACAACGCGGCCGGCGTCGAGGAACTGCTCGCGGACCTCAGCGCTCGGCGGCTCAACGAATGGTGCCGGGTCTATTTCGCCCGCGTGGAGCGGCCCACCCGCCATTGCGGCGGCTGTCCATCGAGCCTGTACGACTGCGCCGAGTTCTCGACCAAGCTGGTCGCGCTTTCCGGACTGCTGCTGCGCCAAGGCTTCTCCTGGGACGGCAAGCCGGTCCTGCGCAAGAACTTTTGCGGAGCCGGGCTGCCCAACAGCTTCGTGGTCGACGCCCGCGGCGACCTTTTCCAATGCTGGCATGACGTCGGCCACCGGGAACTCGCGGTGGGCAGCCTGGACGAGGGCCCGCGGCTCTCCCGGTCGCCTTACGCGAGCCTCTCGCCGTTCGACGATCCGGAATGCCTGGGGTGCGGCGTGCTGCCCCTGTGCATGGGCGGCTGCCCCTATTACCGGCTCCGGCACCCGGGGCCGGGACGCAGATGCGTGGAACTGCGGTTCAATCTCAAGCGCCATCTGAGCCTGGCTTTTTCCCGGGAGCTCGGCCGGGAGGCGGCGGCATGCTGAGCTGGGAATGCCGTTCGGCCGGGTCGCGCTCGGACCTGCTCTTCTGGGCCATGCGCCGGCGCCTGCTGAACCGGGCCCCCGGGGGCGACGCCGAGTTCCTGGCCCTCGTGCGCCGGGTCTGGGAATCGTCCGCAGCCCTGGCGCCGGGGCGCGAGGACCATGAGGTCGTCCGCGCGCGAGCGCTGGCCTGGGAGAGCAAGGCGGGATTTCCGCTCATCACCGCGGCCCGCGTCCTGGCCGGCGATTGGAACGTGGGCGCCTACAGCGTCCGCCAAGGCGGCTGCCTGCACGTGGTCTGCGGCTGCGCGGGGATGGCCGCCTCGGTCCTGAATCATGAGCTGGCGCATTACTATCTGAGGCTCTGGCTGCCTCGGCGTTTGGCGGGCTCGGAGTGGGAGGAGCGCCTGGTGCAATTCTTGACCGGCTGGCATCTGGGGGCGCGGGAGCTGGAGGCGCACCAGCCGGCGCTGGAGCGGGCGCGCGGGGCGCTGGAGCGGGCGCCGTTTTGCCCGCGGGCGTTCTGCGAGACGTGCGAGGCCTTGGCATGAGGCCGCTTATGCGGGGGGGGACGGCGCCGCTGTTGGCCTGCGTGCTGGCCGCCGCGGGCTGGATAACGGCGCCCTTGTGCTTCCAAAGGTTCCTGGAGGCGGTGCTCTCGGGCGGCCGCGCCTGGGACCGCGCGGCCCTGGCCTGCGCCGTGGTGGCGGCCACCGCGGGGCTGGAGCTTATGCGCTTCAGGTGGTTCGTCCGGGCGGCGCCCCGGCCCGGCGCGGGCAACTCCCTGCCGGCGAAGCTGGCCCAACTGCGCATTTGGGCCACGTCCGTGCCCAACGTCGCGACGAACCTGATCGTATTTTGCGGAGGCCTGCTTTGCCTGTCGCTGCGCGACCGCCGCTTGGCGCTGGTGGTCTGCGTCTGGGCCGTCGTTTCGTATTACCTGCAGGCGTGGATCGGCGCGCGCGTGGCTCGCGACGCCCGGGCCTTCCGCCGCGACGGCCTGCGCGAGGAGGAGTCGCTGCGCCTGCAGTCGAGCCTGCTCGGCTGGCAGGTCCTGGGCGCCTCGGCCAGCTCCGTGCTCAAGATCGGCGGCCAGATACTCATTTGCGCGCTGGCCTTCGGAGCCTTGATCGGGCGCGGCTCCGGCGGACTGTCGCGGGAACTGCCGGCGGTGCTGACCAACCTGGAGTACGTGGGCATGGTCCTGGGCGGCCTGCAGGCGATGCTTTCGTCCTGCCCGCAGCTGCGCGAGCTCAAGGTCTACCTGGACGGCGGCGCGGCGCGCGCCGAGGCGCCCGCGCTCCTGGCTAGTCCCGGCGCTTGAGCGCCGCGTAGAGCAGGCGGTTGGATATCTTGAGCTCGGAGAGGGTCCGGCTCTTCTTGTCGTGGTTTTCCGAGAGGTTCCTGCGTATGATCTCGTCGCCGAAGCGCTCCAGGGCCTTGGGCAGGCCGTGGGCCAGGGCGTAGCGATACCACCCGGCCTCGACGCTCACGCCCTCGGCGGACGGCGCGCCGGGAACCTCCTTGAGATGGCGGCGGACGGTCTCCAGGCTCACGCGCCCCTCGGTGCCGGCGCAGAGCAGCGCCACGAATTTCTTGAGCTCGCGCGCGTTGCCCGGCCAGCGATACTCGAGCAGGCAGGCCTTGGCCTCTTGCGCGAAGGCCAGGCGCTTGCCGCCCCGGGTGAAGAAATCGAGCAGGGGGAGGATGTCGCACCGGCGCTCGGCCAGGGGCTTGAGCGTGACGGTCAGGCCGTGTATGCGCTGGAAGAAATCGAAACGCAGGCGTCCTTGCGCGATCAGCCGCTGCAGGTCCTCCAGCGTCGCGCTGATGACGCGGAAGTCCGAGGATTCCGGGGCGTCGGCCCCCACGGGATAGAAGCAGCGTTCCTCGATGGCCTTGAGCAGCTTGGTCTGCATGTTGAGGCTCATGGCTCCGATCTCGTCGAGAAACAGGGTGCCCCGGTGCGCCTGCAGGAGCTTGCCCTTGCGGCTGTCCGCGGCGCCGGTGAAAGCCCCCTTTCGGTAGCCGAAAAGCTCGGCTTCCAGGAGCTCCTCGGTGTAGGCCGAGCAGTTGATCGCGACGAAGGGCCCCTCCCGGCGGGAGTGCTCGTGAATGATGCGGCCCAGGCTGGTCTTGCCGGTCCCCGACGGGCCGAGGAGCATGATCGGCAGGTCCGACGGGGCGTACTTGGCGGCCTCCAGCACGCTGGCGCGGGTCGCGGGGTCCTCGGTGACGAATTGGCGGCTGAAGACGTAGCCGGCGTCGAAGCCGGCCCGGTGCTGGCGGTATTTGGCCAGGACCGCCGCGATGTTCGACGCCTCGTTGCCCTTGACGTAGAAATCGCGGCAGCCCAGGGCGTAGGCCCGGTCGACCGTCTCCTCCGAATCGCAGGAGGACATGACCACCGGATAGACGCCCTTCTTGGCGGCGCGCGGGATGACCTTGAGCCCCGAAAGCTCGTCGCCGGCGCCGAGGCGCAAGTCCACGAAGCAGAGATCGAATTCGCCGGAGTCCAGGGACTGGAGGGCGGCGGGGAGGTCGCCGGCGAATTCGACGGCGTGGCGGCTCAGGTGCATGGACATGGTTTTCTGCGTCAGCTTGTCGTCCTCGACGACGAGAATCCTGAGTTTCTCCATTTTAGAAGCCTCCGGTGGGCATTGAGAGACTATTATACCGTACTTCGCGGCACCGGAAAGGCGCTTTTCCCGAGCCTAGCGGCTCAGGCTTGGGGCCACAAGGTGACGGCGTAGACCGCGCCGAAGTGGAGCCAGCGGCCCATACGGCCGCGCCAGGTCAGGTCGCGCACCAGGGAAAACGAAGGCGGCGCGCCGGGCGCGGGGGTGAGCGCCGCGGCGATGGCCTCGTCCTCGGCGAATACCAGGACGCTGTCGCTGTGAACGCGGGCCATGAGCTTGGGCGAGGGATGCATGGGATGCCGGTGGGGCGTGATGGGATGGCGCTGCTGCAGGCCCATGGCCCGCCAGCGCTCCAGGAGCCGGGCGCTGAAGCCGGAGGCGTTGGCCGAGCGGCCGTCGTGGGCGAGCAATTCTATGTCGAGGTCGCTGGTCGGAGTGGCCGCGCCGCGCGCGAAGCTGCCCATGAGCACCACGCCCAGGACGCGGTCGGGCGAGTCGGGCTCCTCGGCCAGGGTCCGCATGACGGCGCCGCGGAAGGCGGCGACGACCTTCGGAGCCTCGGCGCGCTGGAACTCCTCGGTCGCGCCTTGGTCGCGCGTCTGCGTCAGGGAATCGAAGAACGAGGCGATGGCCCGCGCGGGCATGACCGAGGCGGCCAGCAGGGCGTCGCGGATGTGCTTGCGCAGGTTGGAGTGGGCCCGGTGCTCGGCGTTGAAGCCGCTGATGCGGGAGAGGAAGCCCTCGAAAGCCTCGGCCTGGGCGGGGCCCAGGGCCGGGCCCGTGAAGAATTTCGCGTAGGCCCGGCGCGATTCCGCCAGGACCAGGCCGTCGCGCAGGGCCGAGAAGCCCAGGACGTAGAATATCCCGCTCTGGCCGAAAGAGCGCATGTGGGCGAAAAAGGCGCGCGGCTTATGGACCGCGGGCGCTTCCCCTTGGGCGATCAACTCCAGACGCCGGCCGCGGTAGGACGGCCAGAGCTCGCGCATGTGCGTGACCGTGTACCAATGGTAGTTCTGGCCGAGGAGCCGGGAGTAGCGATAGCGGTCCTTGAGGCCTTCCCACGCGCCCGTCCGGATCCGATAGGGCCGTCCGGAATCCGAGGGCGCCGGGTCCGCAACGGCGCCGGGGGCGGCCGCGCCGAAGCCGGGCTCGAAAATCCGGTCGGAGGCCCCTTTCGCCGCCTCGGCCGGAAGCTCCGCCGGCGCGTTATTGATTTCCGCGGCCAGCGCGGCGCAGGCCTCCAGGCGTTGCGGCGAGAGCGCGGCCGCGGGGACGGCGCCGCGGGTCGCGGGCGCGACCGCGATCGCGGCGTTGGGGAGCAGCCCGGCCGCGAGGAGGTCGGGCGGCCGCAGGCTCGCGCCGAATCCTTGAGCGCCGAAGGGCTCCGCGGGCAAGGCGGGAACCCTGCCCGCGGTCCGGTTGGGGGCGGCGGCGTGGGCCGGGGCGGCGGCCGCGAGGACGAATAAAAAGGCCGCCGTGGCCAAGGCAACTCGGCGGTCTGTCGGCATCGACTCCATTTTAACGCGCCCGGCCGGCCGCGGCCACGGCCAAAAGGCCCACCCCGCGCCTGAATTTGGGCCCATGTTTGCATTCGCGGCGCGAGCGGTATATACTGGAGCCGTGCGCGACTATTATCCGCTCAGGGAGGGGCTTCGCCTCGAGTATCGCTGCCGCCGGGCCGAGGGCGACTCCGGCTGGCGCTTCGAGGTCGTCAGCGCGGCGGCCGAGGCCGGCGGCGCGATCCGGGCGCTTTGCCGCCGCGCGCCGCTGGCGGGGGGCGCGCCGCGCGATTTCACCGTGACCAAGAAAGCCGACGGAGTCTACATCGGCGGGGTCCTGGAACTGCCCCTGCCCGCGCGGCCGGGCCGGCGCTGGGACCTCCATCCCAACTCCTACCGCATGGATCGCCTCGACGCGGTCAAGACCGTGCCGGCCGGGACCTTCCGGGATTGCCTGCGCGTGGTCTACGCCATAGCGGGCGGCGACGCCGGCTGGGG
>JAQUMZ010000187.1 GCA_028717865.1 Elusimicrobiota bacterium
AGGATGCGCAGTCCCGCCTCGAAGCCGGGGCCCCGGAAAGCCGCCGGGGCGGTCCGGTTGGCCTTGTCCGCCGAGCATTTGAGCACGAAGCCCGTTCCGACGGCGCGCCGCAGGGCGCGCCCCACGCGCAGCAGCAGCGCCTCGCTTTCCAGGGCGCAGGGGCCGCCGATGAAGCGGACCGGGCCGTCGTTGGCGAAGGCCACGCCTCCGGCCGAGACGCGCACGGGTCTAGCGGGCATGGGCGGGGAGGCTCCGGCGCGCCAGGGCGGCCGCTATGAAGTCCCGGAACAGGGGATGGGGCGCCTCGGGCCGGCTCTTGAACTCGGGGTGGAACTGCACGGCCACGAAGAAGGGATGGTCGCGCAGCTCGACGATCTCGACGAGGTTCTTGGCCGCGTGCGTGCCCGTCACCTGCAGCCCGGAGTCCTCGAAGAGCTTGCGGAATTTATTGTTGAACTCGAAGCGGTGGCGGTGCCGTTCCGAGACCGAGGCGGTCCCGTAGGCCTTGTGCGCGAGGCTGCCCTTCTTGAGGGCGCAGGAGTAGGTGCCCAGCCGCATGGTCGCGCCCTTCGCCGATACGCCCTTCTGGTCGGGCATCAGATCGATGACCGGATAACGCGTGCGGGGATCGAACTCGGTCGAGTTGGCGCCGGCGAGCTTGAGCACGCCGCGCGCGAACTCGATGACCGCCACCTGCATGCCCAGGCAGAGGCCCAGGTACGGGATGCGCGCCTCGCGGGCCAGCTGGGCGACGTGTATCTTACCCTCCACGCCGCGGTCCCCGAAGCCTCCCGGCACGAGGATGCCGCCCACGTCGGAGAGCTTGGACTCCACGTCCGGGTCGGAGGTGTCGAGGAAGCGGATGTCGATGCGCGCGTCGTTGGCGATGCCGGCGTGCAGCAGCGACTCGTTTACCGACTTGTAGGCGTCCTTGTAGTCGGTGTACTTGCCGGCCAGGGCGATGGTCACGCCGCGCTCGGCCCCGTAGAGACGCTTGACCATGGCCGTCCAGCCCTCCATGTCCTTGGAGCGGGTGCGCAGGCGCAGCAGCATGATGATCTGGTCGTCGAGGCCCTGCTTTTGAAAAACGAGGGGGACTTCGTAGATGCTGGGCACGTCGTGGGCCTCGATCACGGACTCCTTGGGCACGTTGCAGAAGAGGCTGAGCTTGGCCTTGATCTCCGGGCTCAGGGTCTTCTCGGTGCGGCAGACGATGATGTCGGGGTTGATGCCGATCTCGCGCAGCTTGCCCACGCTGTGCTGGGTGGGCTTGGTCTTGAGCTCCTCCGAGGCCTTGATGAATGGGATCAAGGTCACGTGCACGTAGAGGACGTTGTCCTTGCCGCACTCCAATCCCATCTGCCGGGCCGCCTCCAGGAAGGGCAGGCTCTCGATGTCGCCCACGGTGCCGCCGATCTCGACGATCACGATGTCGGCGCCCTTGGCCACCGCGCGGAAGCGGTTCTTGATCTCGTCGGTGATGTGCGGGATGACTTGGACCGTGGTGCCCAGGAAGTCGCCCTGCCGTTCGCGGCTCAGGACCGTCTCGTACACCTTGCCGGCCGTGAAATTATTGGCCTGGCTCATGTCGCGGCTCAGGAAGCGCTCGTAGTGCCCCAGATCCAGGTCGGTTTCCGCGCCGTCCTCCGTGACGAACACCTCGCCGTGCTGGAACGGATTCATCGTCCCGGGATCGACGTTGATGTAGGGATCGCACTTGAGCATCGTCAGCGACAGGCCTCGGGCCTGCAGGAGCTTGCCGATGGAGGCCGCCGAGATGCCTTTGCCCAGGGAGCTGACGACTCCGCCGGTCACGAAGATGTATTTGGTCATTTATCGTCCTCGCAGGAGCCGCGCGGTTCGGGCCAGATCGGCGGGCACGTCGATGGCGGCGGGCCGTTCCGATACCACGGCGGCGTAGATGGACATCCCCGCCTCGAGCGCGCGCAGTTGCTCGAGACGTTCGCAGCGCTCCAGGGGGCTGGGGGGCAGGCGCACGAACTTCTCCAGGGCCCGGCGCCGGAAGCCGTAGATGCCGAGGTGCTCGTAGCGCCGCGCCGGAGCGCCGTCGCGGGGGTGCGGGATGGGCGCCCGGGAAAAATAAAGCGCCCGTCCGTCGCGGGCCAGCGCGGCTTTCACCGCGTTGGGATCCGCCGCCCGACGTTCGTCGCGCAGCGGCGTGACGGCGGTGGCCAGGTCCGCGCCGGCCCGGCGGCGCAGCAACTCGGCCACCCGGCGGATGGTGGAGGGCTTGACCAGCGGCATGTCGCCCTGGAGATTGATGATCAAGGCCTCGGAGCGGCCGCGGGCGGCGCGCCAGACGCGGTCGCTGCCCGAGGGGCAGGCGGGGGGGGTCAGCACCGCGCGGCCGCCGAACGCCTCCACCGCGGCGCGCACGCGCTCGTCCTCCGTGGCCACCAGGACCGGGCCCACGCCGGCGGCGCGCGCCGAGCGCCAGCACCACTCCACCACGGGCCGCCCGCCCAGGCGCGCCAGGACCTTGCCGGGGAAACGCGTGGAGCCGTAGCGCGCGGGGATGACGACCAGGCAGCTCATCGCAGCGCCTCCCGCAGTTCCTCGGCGCCGGCCACGGCGGTGCCCAGCTTGCCGACCACGATGCCCGCGGCGTAGTTGGCCAGGGCCGCGGCGTCGCGCAGGCCGGCCCGGCAGGCCAGGGCCAGGGTCAGCACCGAGATCACGGTGTCGCCGGCGCCGGTGACGTCGTAGACCTCCCGGGCGCGCGTCGGGATATGGGTCAGCCGTCCGCCGCGCTCGAAGAGGCTCATGCCGTCGGGGCCGCGGGTGATGAGCACGGAGCGGCTGCGCAGGCGCTTGAGGATGTCCCAGCCCAAGGCGTCGAGCGCGGGCGGCGAGGGCCGGCGGCCCATGCCGGCCCAGGCCTCGGCCGTGTTGGGCGTGATGCAATCCACCCCGCGATAGAGCCCGAAGTGCTCGATCTTGGGGTCGACCGTGACCGGCACGCCGCGCCGTCGCGCGCCCGCGATCGCGGCCTTGAGCACCCGCGGCGTGACGACGCCCTTGCCGTAGTCGGAGAGCAGCACCGCCTGCGCCCGGGGCATGGCCGCGGCCAGGCTGCGCAAAATGCGCGCCTGCGCCGCCTCCGGCAGGGGCCGCGGCGTCTCGCGGTCGAAGCGCACCACCTGCTGGTGCTCGGCGATGACGCGGCATTTCTGGGAGGTGACGCGGTCCGGGGCGCGGACCACGTGCCGGGTCTCGATGCCCTGGGCGGAAAGGTCTCCCACCAGCTTGCGGCCGGCCTCGTCGGCTCCGACCAGGCCCACGACCTCCACCCGGGCCCGCAGGGCGGCCAGGTTGTGGGCCACGTTGCCCGCGCCGCCGGGGGCGAAGCATTCGGAGCGCACCTGGACCACCGGGACCGGCGCTTCCGGGGAGATGCGCGAAACCCCGCCCCGGATGAACTGGTCGAGCATCAAGTCTCCGACCACCAGGATTCGGGTCTCGGGCAGGCGGGCGACCAGGCGCTGCAGGCGATTCTTCTCGGCGCGAGACATGTCCTAATCGCGATTATAACATTTTAAAGACATGGGGACGTTCCTTGCTTTTCTTGCTTTTCCAGGGGAATTCGCGCGCCAGACGGCATGCGGGTCCGAGGCGACGCCTGCAACATGGATTGGGGAGAAAAGCAAGACATGGGGACAGTCCCCAAAGACTGGGGACTGTCCCCGCTGCATTCCCGCTACAGCATCTTGGTCAGGCGGGCGCTGATGTGCCCGAAGAATACTTCCACGCGCATGAGGACGGGAATCCGGCGCTTGTCGTTGGTGAGCCAGATCTGGAGCTTCCGGCCTTTTTGGATGAATATGCCATCCTCGCGCATGAAGGGCTCCACGACCAGGCAGTCGAATTTCCCGGCCTTGGTCTTTACCGTGTCGCGGCCCAGGACCTTGATAACCAAGGGCCAGGTGCGCTTGGTGTTGACGTCGACCACCACCTCCATGCCCGGTTCCAGCGGTCGCGAGCGGACGAAGTACAGGCTCGAAAGAACGTCGTGGACGCCGGCGGGGACGGTTCCGCCCGACCATTCGTAGCTGCCGTCCCGGTTTATCTTTTTCGAGAGGAAGGTCCCCGAACTCCTGGAGTAGAGCACCCATTCGTCGCGGAAGAAATTCCCTTCGCGCAGCTTCTTGTAATACCCGAGCGAGGCGAGGTCACGGGCGTCGATCCAGGACTCGTTGAGGTCGCGGACCTTGTGGAAGGCGTCGCAGAAGGCGTTGGAGCGGGCTTCCGAAACCACGTGGTAGGCGGGGACGCCGTTGAAGTCCACCAGTTCGCGCACTCCGAGCGTGGCCCGTCCCACCGAGACCAGGCCCCAGGACACGTCGTAGGTCAATTGCTCGGGATAGACGGTCAAGGCCGCCAGGCCGGCGCCGGTTTCGGCGGGGGTGGACACGAGCTCGTGGGGATCGCCGACCGCGGCGCTGGAGATCTCCGCCGACCACGCCGGCAGGGCCAGCGCCGCGGCCAGCAGCGCGATCATGGCCGTTTCGCCGCCAGGTCGATGAGGGCGTCGATCCAGGCGTTCTTGCCCTTGACGATGTCGAGCTTGATGGCCAGCACGAATATCTCCCCGGAAAACGTGCGGCGCCAATCGGAAGGAAAGCGCACGAGGTCCTTGAACGTCGTGACCAGCGGCAGCCCGGCGAGCAGATGGTCCATGGACCGCAGTTCGCGGCCGCTGTAGCGATGGTGGTCGGGATAGCGCCAGGTCTGGGCCAGGACCATGCCCTTGGCCGCCAGGGCGGCCTCGAATTGGGCGGGATCGCCCAGCCCCGCCAGGCTGCCCACGCGCCGGCCGTCGAGGCTGTCGAGGGAGAGCCTGCGCTCGGCCTTGGCGTCGAAGAGGAAGTCCGGCCGGTGCAGGGATTCCAGCAGGGGGGTTTTGGGGCAAAGACGGCGGATTTCCTCGCGCAGGGCGTGCAGGCGCGGTTCGCTGACGCGATCGACGTGGGTCAGCAGGATGAGGTGGGCCCGGCGCAGGGCGCGCACGGGCTCCCGGAGATTGCCCAGGGGCAGCAGTTCGCCCCCGCCGAAAGGGTCGGCGGCGTTGACCAGGACCACGTCGAGATCGCGCTTGAGCGCCCGATGCTGGAAGCCGTCGTCGAGGATCAGGACCCGGGAACTGAAGAAGGTCACCGCGGCCTCGGCGGCCTCGACCCGGTCGGGGGAAATCAGGATGGGCACGCCCTGCCCCTTGAGCGCCTGATGCATCATCCACGGCTCGTCGCCGCATTGCCGCCAGGTGAGTTCGCTGTCGTCGTTGAGCACCTGCACGCCGCGCCTCGCCTCGGGGCGCCCGTAGCCCCGGGTCAGGATCGCCACGGGATGGTCCCGCCGCCGCAAGGTCAGCGCCGCGAGTATCGCGGCCGGGGTCTTGCCCGTGCCGCCGGTGGTGAGGTTGCCGATGCAGACCACCCTCGCGGCGACGGCGCGGCGGCGCAGAACGCCGAGGTCGTAGAGCCAGCCCCGCGCGGCGACGCCGGCTCCATAGCCCAGCGCGAGCAGCCGCAGCAGCGGCCGCCCCCAGGGCGAGCGCTGCAGGCGCGCGCGCCGCTTGCGCCAGGCCGACGGGCTCACGGCGCGGTCCTCTCGCGCAGGGCCAGGGCCGCCTCCAGCACGCGCTCGACCGGAAGCTCGCGCAGGCATTCCAGCTCGCGCGGACAGCGGTTGAGCCGGCAGCCCACGCAGTCGAGCTCGTCGCGGCGCACGGCCGCGTGCGCCGGATGCGGCGGGGTCCAGGCCGCGGGATCGCTCGAGCCGTGGATGGTCAGCGTGGGCACGCCCAGGGCCACGGCCAGGTGCTTGGGTCCG
>JAQUMZ010000188.1 GCA_028717865.1 Elusimicrobiota bacterium
CGACGAGGCCGGCTCGCGCGACCGGATTTTCGAGCTGCTCAAGAAGGTCGAGATCGACATCGAGGCCCCGGACGGCCGGATCGTCACCCAGACCGGCTTCTACGGCCACGACGTCCCGGAGGCCCGCCTGACCGCCGGCGACTGGGCGGACCGCATCGAGTTCGACCGGGCCGGCTGGCTGGGGCGCATCCGCCTGCTGCCCAGGTCCTTCCTGTGGGGTTTCACGCCGGCGTGGACCATCAACGCCATGGCCCAGGAGATACAAGCCGTGGCCCTGCCGCTGTTCTCCGCCGCGCTGTTCGGCCTGCCGGCGGCCATCATGATCGCGGGGCTGGGCTACTTGACGCGCGTGGCCGGCGCCTGGCTGGGTTCGTATTTCATGGCCCGCTTCCATCCCAAATGGGTCAACCTCGCCGCCATCGTCGCCTTGGCCCTGGCCGGCCTGCCCATCCCGATCGCGGCGGCCATGGGCGCCGGCGCCGGAATCGTCTTCGGGACCTTTTTGGCCAACGCGGTCGTCCAGGGGCTCGTCTACGGCATCAATCGGGGCGTGGCCGAGAACCTGCTGCCGCGCATGATCATCGGCCGGCATAATCCGGCCAAGTTGGAGCTCGGGCTGAACTACGCCTACCAATGGGTGGAAATATCGTGCATCGTCATGGCCCTGTTCGTGGCCGTGCCCCTGCTCAACCTGTTGGGCGGCGGGGCCATGCTGGTTGTATCGAGCGCGGGCATCGGCCTTTCCGCGCTGTTCTACGCCGCGCTCAAATTCCGGGAAACCTGGAGCCCTTCCGTCTTCCGGCCGGTCCGGGCGGAGGCGGCCGTGAAAAAATCCCCGGCGGCCCGACTGGGGTTGCGGGACTACCTGCCTTACGCCTTCATGCGGTTCATGCATTTCCTGGTCTACGGCGTGCTGGCCACGGTCCTGGCCCTGGGCGTTTTCTCGTCCTCGGGAGCCGCGGGGACCATGATCGGGCTTTACGACGGCGGCAGCTGGCTGGCCAGCCTGCTGGCGACCTTGGCGCTTTTACCCGAGGGCCGGCTGGGGCGCAAGGGCTGGAGCCTGCTGGCCGGGGCCGCGGCCGTCGCGTTCGTATGGTCGGCGTTCCTCAACATACCGGTGCTGACTTTCGTCCTGGGCGGCATCCTGGGCGGCGCGATCACGATCGGGTCCAACAAGTGGATGGCGCATTATTCGGAGAATCTGCCGCAGGACAAGTATCGCGATCTGTCCAAGTGGATGATGACGGCGAGCACCCTCGCCATGCTGCCCATCTTCGCGCTGGTGGCCCTGGCGCGGCTGTTTCCCGCCTTCCTGACCATGCCCGCGATCCTGCTGGGCATCGGCGCGGTCGTCACCCTCGCCGCCCTGGTCATGGCGCTGCTGCTCCTGCGGCGGGGCTGAGCCCGCTGGCTCCAGGGCCGCCCTATGATGCTATGATTTCACAGGCACCTCCATTTATGGCCACCGCGCGGCGCATCCTGCTGGTCGAGGACGATCCCGGCTATCAGGAGCTGGGCGAGACCATCCTGGGCGGGCTCTTCGAGCTGACCGTCTGCAGTTCCGTGGAGGACGCCCTGGAGCGCATCGCGGGCGGGCGGCGCTACGACCTCATCATCTCCGACATCCATCTTTTCGGGGTCTCGGGCCTGGAACTGCTCGGACGGTTGAAAGAGGCGGGCGCGGGTTCATGCCCCATCATCATCTGCTCCAGCCAGAGCGATCCCGCCACGCGGCAGAGCGCCATGGCCCTGGGCGCCGCCGGGTTCATAGCCAAGCCGTACGATTTCGAGGCGGTCGTGGCCTTGGTGCGCAAGCTGCTGCCGGGGCCCGGTCCAGCGTAGGTCCAAGGGGCGGCCCGTCCTTGGGCCTTTTGCCTCTGTCCCTTCCGCGCCGCCGCGGCTATAGTGTAAGCATGAACAAAGCGGCCGGTTTTATTTGTCTCATCGCCGCCGTCGCGCTGCCCGCGGCGGCCGAATGGCACAGCGCGGGCGATCAAGCCGGGAGCTTGGCCAAGGCGGCGGCCGCCCGGATCTCGGGCCAGCGGCCCGAACCGGCCGGATCGATCGGCCGGGGCGCGCCCGGTTTCGCCCTCCAAAATGTCGGCAAGTCCGGCGCCGAGAGAATCTCGCTCAAGCAATTCCGGGGCCGGGTCGTTCTGCTCGACTTCTGGTCCACTTTGTGCGGCCCTTGCCGGGCGGCCACGCCGCATGTCGCCGAACTTCATCGAAAATACGCGGCCCAGGGGCTGGTCGTGATCGGCATCGACGTGCAGGAATCAGCCGACAAGGTGAAGGCCTACCTCAAGGAGAAGCGGGTCCCTTACCCGGTGCTGCTCGACTCCGACGCGCGGGTGGCGAATAATTACGGCGTCCAGGCCATTCCGTCGTTTTTCATCATCGACGCCAAGGGCGCGGTCATATGGCAACGCGTGGGCTTGAAGGACGACATGGAGGGCCGGATACGGGAGGCCTTGGGCCTCGGGCCTTTACGGACGGAGGGAGAAAAGTGAAATACGGATTTTTCTTGCTTGGTTTGCAGCTGTTCGGGGCCGCGCCGGCCTTCGCGGATTGGGACGCTCCGGCCACGGGCTGGGAGCGGATTCAAAGCCAGCTGCCGCAAGTCGAGACCGTCGTCCAAGCCGCGCCCGTCTCCGCGCTCGAGGCTCGCCTGAACAAGTTGGCCGGGGTTGCGGTCAAGGCGCCGGAGGGGCAGACCGCGGACATGGTGCGCGCCCTGGCCGGGCTGATATTGCGCAAGGGCAAGGCCGCGCCGGAGAACCTGGACCAGCTGGCCCAGCGCCTGGAAGACGGCTACGCCAAGGTTTTCGTCCGGGTCGACGAGGTCCTGCTGGTCGAAGCCGACATCGCTTTCGAAAGGCCGATCAGGACCCAGCCGTCTCTCGTCAACGTGCAGCGTTTCGACTCGGAATACGAGCTGCTGGACAAGCAAGGCCTCGCCGGGGGGCCGTTCATGATCAAGTCCGTGAAGTCCAGGGAGCCGATGATCCTGGTTTACGCGCCGCGCCTGCCCGCGGACCGGGTACCGTCCCTCGACGAGATGTACCAGCGCGGCGCCGTGGTCACCCATATGACGGTGGTAGAGGCCTTGCGCGCCGCCCGCCGCGCCTGCGAGCCCTGAGCTCATGCGGATCCGAAGAGTTGGGCGAGCTCTCGCCCATTTCCACCGAACTTGATACTGTCGGCCCGACCAAGGAATAGTCGGGCCGGCCTCGCGATCCTGCGGATCGCGCGGGGGTTTAACGGCTGCGGCCGCGCGGTGGGACTTCGCCCGACCGTCCACATACTGTGTCCGGACACACATGTGGACGCATGCCACATCTCGACGGGCTCCCGCCGTACTCGAGGTTCGCGCGCGGTCGTCCGGCGCGCGAACCCGCGCGCGCCCTGTTCCTCGTGCGCGCGCCAGGCGGTATGCGGAACCGAAGAGTTGGGCGATATCTCGCCCATTTCCACCGAACTCAATACTATCGGCGCGACTGAGGAAGGGTCGCGCCGGCCTCGCGATCCCGGACGGCGGGATCGCGCGGGGTTTGACGGCTGAGGCCGCGACAATGCCTCCCATCGCGGCCTCCCGCCGTACCAAGGTCCGCGCGCAGCCGTGCGGCGCGCGAACCCGCGCGCGCCCTGTTCCTCGTGCGCGCGCCAGGCGGTATGCGGATTCGAAGAGCTGGGCGCAATCTCGCCCGTTTCCGCGGACCTCGATATTATCGGCCCGACCAAGGAATAGTCGGGCCGGCCTCGCGATCCTGCGGATCGCGAGGGGGTTTAACGGCTGCGGCCGTTCCTCGCCACAGCCCGAGAAGCACCGTCCGGCTGTTGCCTTGGCGGGGTCCCTTTTGGAATAATGCGAGACGGGAGGTTTTGGCCGATAAGGCATGAACAACGCTTCGTCCCGGGAAAACACCGTCGCGCAGGACCTGCTGGCCGGCGTTGCCGCCGCGGGCCAGCACCTCCTGACGGCGGCCAATCAGGACCAAGCCATCCTGCGCGCGCTCGAGATCGTGGGCCGTTGCTCGGACATAGACCGCGCGTGCGTGCTGGAAACCCATCCGGACGCGCAGACCGACGAGCGGCTCGTCAGCCGCAGCCACGAATGGATCCGGGACCCCTCGGCGCAGCCCGCCGCCCCCGCCTTGCAGGGCGTTTCCCTGCGGGGCAGCCTGCCGCGCTGGCATGCCGCCCTGACCTCGGGTGAGGCCATAGCGGGAGCCGTCGAAGATTTGCCCGGCCCCGAACGGGCGATTTTCGAGCCTTTGGGGACCCAGTCGGTTCTCATAGCGCCCATGCAGATGCAGGAGCGCGGCATCGGTTTTATCTGCTTTCACGACTGCCGCCGCCGGAGAGACTGGTCCGACGCCGAAAAATCCATCCTGCGCACGTTCGCGGCGTGCCTGGGGGGGGCTTTGTGGCGCCGGCGCTGCGATCTGGCCGCCAAGGCCTCCATACGCAAGTACCGCAGCCTCTTCGACACCAGCCGGGACGGGATCGTCATCACCACTCTCGACGGCGCCATAGAGGACGCCAACCGGGCCTACCTCGAGATGCTGGGCTACAGCTTCGAGGACATATTCAAGACTTCCTACCAGGCCTTGACGCCGGTGCGCTGGGCCAAGGCCGACTCGGACATCATGACGGAGCAGGTCCTCAAGCGCGGCTATTCCGACGAGTACGAGAAGGAATACGTCCGGCGCGACGGCAGCGTGCATCCCGTGTCCGTGCGGATTTGGCTGGTACGCGACGACCAGGGGAATCCCTCCCGCATGTGGCGCATCGTCCGGGACATCTCCGAGCGCAAGAAGATGGAGGAGTCGCTGCGGGCCAGCGAGCGCCATCTGCGCACCATCGTGGACCGCCTTCCCGTCGGAGTCTGGCTCACCGACGCCCAGGGGCGCATCATCCTGTGCAATCCGGCCGGGGAGCGCATATGGGGGGGCGTGCGCTTCGCCGGCATCGAGCAGTACGGGCAGCACGCGGGCTGGTGGCATGGGACGGGCCGGCGCATCCAGCCCCACGAATGGGCGCCGGTCCGGGCCTTGTCCAAGGGGGAGACCTACGTCAACGAGATCATCGACATCGAGACCCTGGACGGCTCCCGCCGGACCATCTCCCATTCCGCCATCCCCGTGCGCGACGACGCCAGCCGCGTCGTGGGCATCCTGGTCATCAACGAGGACATCACCGAGCGCAAACAGGCCGAGCAGCGCCTGCGCGAAAGCGAGGAGCGCCATCGCCGAATCACCCAGGCCTTGTCGGATTACGTTTACACGGTGCGGGTCGCCGACGGCCGGGCGCTGTCCACCGAGCACGGAGCGGCCTGCGAGGCCGTGACCGGCTACACCCGCGACGATTTCGCGTCCAATCCCTATCTCTGGCTGCGCATGGTGCTCGAGGCGGACCGCGCCGCCGTCCTGGAGCAGGGCCGCCGCATACTCGCCGGCGAGCCCGCGGCCCCCTTGGAGCACCGGATCGTGCGCAAGGACGGCCAGACGCGCTGGGTGCGCAACACCCCCGTCCCCCACGTCGACGCGCAAGGCAAGCTCCTTTATTTCGACGGCGTCATCCAGGACATCACCGACCGGCGGCAGGCCGGCGACGCCCTGCGCTTGACCCAGTTCGCGCTGGATTCTTGCGCCATTCCCGTGCTCTGGGTCGGCCCCGAGGGCCGCTTCCTCTACGCCAACGAGGCGGCCTCCCGCGCCCTGAATTATCCGCGCGAGCAGCTGCTCCGTCTCGGGGTCCCGGACATCGACCCGGATTTCCCCGCCGCCAGGTGGGCGGCGCATTGGACCGAGCTCAAAGACAAGAAA